>NZ_JAUBTV010000020.1:34935-95621 GCF_036705145.1 Microcoleus sp. B5-D4
CGGGCGGACTTTTCGGCGCCGAACGAGAACCCGAACTCTCTCCTGGACTCGTTACCAGCCGCCCACGCAACCGCCCGCAAGGTTACACTTTGCGGTATCAGGCCGTAACTTGGAGTGGCATGAGTGGCGGCCCAGTTTTTGACTCCGAAGGCCGAGTCATCGGTTTACACGGACAAGGGGAATTCGGTTTCGCGCAAACGAGTTCCGGCGAAGTCGCCCCGATTAAAACCGGATTTAACGCAGCAGTTCCCATCAATACATTTATCGCGAAGCTGGTGGCGGCGGGAATCAACAAATCTGAGTTGAAAGTAGACAATACTCCCGCAACCAGCGGCCCGGTATCCACCGCCAATCCGCAAGATGCTCAAGCTTATTATTTTCGAGGACTTTCGCTGTTAGATCAAGGAGATGCTTGGGAGGCGATCGCCGATTTCAACAGAGCACTCGCTTTCAAGCCCAAATATACCCCTGAATTGTATTTTAATATCGGTAATGCCCGCACTTTGATCGCCAGCCTCGAAACAACCCGCCGGCCCATGCCTATTAGCGCTATTAGCGCTATTAGCGCTATTGAAGCATACACGCGGGCGATCGAAGCCAATCCCGGTTTTGCCGACGCCTACTACAACCGAGCTTTAGCTTACCTGGACAACAAAGACCAACCCCAAGCAATTGCCGACTTTCAAAAAGCAGCAGAACTTTACAAGCAAGGCGGCAGAACCAGCGCCTATCAAGACGCGCTCAACAGAATCAAGCAATTGCAGTAGAATTAGAAGTTAAGAATTAAGAATTAAAAATGGGATTATTCATTTTTAAATCTTAATCAAGTTCATACAAACAGCAGGTAAATAACCATGACTGCTATCACCTTAAACCTCAATTCCCTGATTAAACTAACTTCAGAACAGTTTTATCAACTGTGCGAAGAAAACCCTGACTTGAAACTCGAACGCAACGCCAACGGAGAATTAATTGTCATGCCGCCAACCGGAGGAGAAACAGGGAAACGCAACTTAACAGCAGGAGCTCAACTCTGGACGTGGAACGAACAAACCGAACTCGGTGAAGCCTTTGATTCCTCCACAGGATTTACTCTGCCCAATAAAGCCGATCGATCTCCTGATGTCTCCTGGGTATAAAAATCCCGCTGGGAAGCTTTGACACCCGAACAAAAAGACAAATTTATCCCCCTATGTCCTGATTTTGTAATCTAGTTGCTTTCTCCCAGTGACAGCTTGAAAAAGACTCAGGAAAAAATGCAAGAATATAGGGAAAATGGCTGCCGTTTGGGTTGGCTGATTAACCGCAAAAAACGCGACGTTGAAATTTATCGCCCCGGTCAAAATGTGGAAGTTTTACACTCTCCTCTCACTCTTTCTGGGGAAAATCTTTTACCTGGAATTGTTCTCAATTTGCAAAAAATTTGGAATTAGCAGAATTCAATTTTGACTTATTATATCATCTTCAATAAAATAACCGTTACCATTTCCTAGTGAGGAAGGCAAGTCAGAGGGATTTGGATCAGGACTCTCGGTTCTCACTACGAATAATTTTTATTATCGTTCCAGCAGACATAATATTAGCTGGAAATTTGATAAAATTATAAGTAGCCATAAAATTAACAGGCTATAATTATGGTTCAAATAATTGCAGCTACAAATGTCACATTAGAAGAATTAAAAACACTTTTTGACCTGCAACTTGTCACAGACAACCAAAGTTTCAGAGAATGGCAAGACGAATTGCCAGAAATCACAGACTTTCAAAAATGACAGCTAGATCAGATTAAAGCGGGTTACTTCAACTTGCGGTAGTATCGGCCGATGCTAAAAAAAACCATCAGTTTGTCGATCGTGTATCCGCTGTTATTTGCTGGCGAGTTTTATCTCAATACGGTTCACTTAAGACTCCTTATGCTCGGAGATCCCCCTAAATCCCCCTTAAGAAGGGGTACTTTAAGAGCTTTCTTGTTCCCCCCTTTTTAAGGGGGGTTAGGGGGGATCGGTCTTAAGTGAACTGTATTGGGATTCATTCCGAAAGCAGACTCAGGACCCAGAAATAAAAAACCTGTATCCGATAAAGGAGCCCCCGAATTGATCCGTGGGGTCAATACTTCAAATCTCAAATCTCAAATCTCAAATCTCAAATCTCAAATCTCAAATCTCAAATCGATTGACTCTTTCCTCCTGGCTCCTGGCTTCTAACTCCAATTTCTAGCTGGGCTGCTTTCATTGAGATGCTCGCTCGATAACTAAACTGGATTCGGGATCAGAGGTCGAATTAACTCCATAATTTGGTCATAGTTAAAGTTATTGACCGAATCAATTAGCGCACTGGAAAGGGTAGATTTAGATGCGGGAATTTGTTGGATTAGCTCGTTCATGGCTTCAGGATCAACATAGTAGGCAGCTTGATACATTTCTTCTAACCACTGAGAGGACATCACGGCTAGATCTTCTGGAGATAAAGAATCAACAGATAGTTTTTGGGAATCTTTTCCTACAACTGTGTAGATGTACTCTACTCCCAAGTATTGAGCGAGTTTGTCAAAGACGAGGCATTCCTGAAATGGCTTGCTCATAAAGTCGTCACAACCAGCCATAAGAACTTTCTCTCGATCGTCTTCAAAAGCACTGGCAGTTAAAGCAATAATGACAGTCTCTTTTCCATGAGGGTGTTCTCTAATGCGTTTGGTAGCTGTGTAGCCATCCATGATCGGCATTCGTAGATCCATCCAAATCAGGTGTGGGGACCAACTTTCCCACAGGGATAGTGCTTCAACTCCCTGTGTTGCTTCGCGCACCTCAAAACCGACTGAGGTAAGAAGTTTGACCAATAAGCGGCGATTTTCGTCTATATCTTCAACCACAAGGAGGCGATAAGTTGGTTGTCCTGGAGCTATACCAATCACTCTTTGTTTAAGCAATTCTGAGGCAAGGCAGACTGCTTGAGGTAACTTTACCCCAAGTTCAAAGTAAAAAATGCTGCCCTGATTCAATGTGCTTTGAACCCGAATCTGACTACCCATGAGTTGGACAAATCTTTGGCTGATAGCTAGACCTAGACCAGTACCTTGATTCAATTTATGCCCCGCTTCAGCTTGCACAAACGCCTTAAATAAACTCTCAATTTCTGTTGGAGCAATTCCCACTCCAGTATCCTCAATTTCAAAATATAGGCGACAGGACGTTTGGTCGCTCTGTTCCGATATTACTCGTAAGGTGACGCTTCCTTTATTAGTAAACTTTATCGCATTACCGAGCAGATTGACTAAGACTTGATACAGCTTATGCTCATCGGTATGGACAAATTGGGGAAGATTGGGGTCGAGCTCGAAAATTAGTTTCAATCCTTTCGATTGGGCTTTAATTTGCAACATTTCTTCAATAGAAATCAGCAAAGATTTTAGGTCAAAGTCAGAAAGAGAGACTGTCATCTTTCCGGTCTCTATTTTAGATAAATCTAAAATTTCGTTAATCAATGCCAATAAATGTGTGCCGCTACGATTGACGATGGCCAGATCTTGTTGGAGTTCGGGAGTCAGAACAGGATCGTAACTCATCAATTGCGTAAATCCCAAAATAGCATTGAGAGGAGTACGCAGTTCGTGGCTCATATTGGACAGGAACATACTTTTGGCTCGGTTTGCTGTTTCTGCTGCTTCCTTAGCTTGCTGAAGTTCCAACTCGGCTTGTTTGCGATCGTTAATGTCAATTAAATATCCCAACATTTCCACTGGTCTACCTACAGGATCTCGAATTAGTCTGAGTTGACAGAGTATCCAGCGATAAACCCCATCTGAGCGACGAAGACGGTATTCATGGAAATAAAAATCATTGACGAATAAATTGTCTAAGCCATTAACCACTCGTTCTAAATCATCTGGGTGTAAGTTATGCACCCAAAAGTCAGAATCTTCTAAAAAATCAATCCTTTCATAGCCCAATACATCTTTGATATTTTCGCTCATGAACGTTGCTGCATAATTGCCATAAGGTTGACAGCCAAAAATAACGACGGGGCTGTAGTTCAGGAGAAAGTTGAGGCGATTTGTGGTAGATTGCAAGGCTTGCTCAGCTTGTTTCAGCTCTGTCACATCCTCCTGAACGGCCACATATACAGTTCCATATTCAGGATGCTCAAACCTAGATGTATGAACCCTGCACCAAAAGAGAGTTCCATCTTTTTTCTTATTGTAGACTTCATATTGTGCTTCTCCGTCCCGATCGAGTTTAACAACAACATCTTCAACGGTTTCGTCGGGTGTAACCTCTGTATCGACGTAATTTATTACACCAACGGGTTGACCGGCGAGTTCACCCTCTGCATAGCCAAACATCGCGTCAAACTTGGGATTAGTGTAGACGATCGTGAGGTCTGAGGCTTTAATTAAACACACTCCACCTGCCATGTTATGGATAATAAGACTCTGAAGCTCTAACGCCTTTTGAGCTTCTTTTTTAGCGGTAATTTCTTGGATCTGAGCAATAAAATGTAGTGGGTTTCCCTGTTCATCTTGTACTAGCGATCCATTAAGAAGAATCCAAATTATATGTCCTTGTTTATGGAAATAGCGTTTTTCCATTTGGTAAGTTGAAATTGTCCCTGCTAAGAGTTGATGTGCATAGCTAAGATCCCCGTCTAAATCGTCAGGATGGGTAATATCTTGGAAAGTTAACGCTAACAACTCTTCTGATGAGTAGCCAAGAATCTGACATAAGGCAGGATTTACTTTAATCCAGTGCCCATCAAGTGAAACGATCGCCTTTCCAATGGACGCATTTTCAAAGGCATTGCGAAACTGCTCTTCACTGTTTCGTAAAGCCACCTCAATTTGTTTGCGTTCGTTTTCAGCCCACTTGCGCTCATTGATCTCCTTCTCTAAGGCTTGAATCGCCACAATAAGTTGAGCTGGACTAGGTAAAGCTAAGGCTGATGGAATTAAAAACACTAGCTCAGATGCAGTATATATAGAAATCAGAGCAGTAATAGCTTTAAGTCCTCCATAAATCCAATAAGTAGGAAACCAAAGCGTCCAAATTTCCATGATATGAGTTGTACCACAGGCAATGATGAAGGCGCTAAACAGAAATAATACTTTCGGAAAAGGAGTATCTGGGCGCTGTCGCACAAAGTACATTAGCATGATTGGGATGGAGTAGTAAGCTAAAGCAATTAAACCATCGGATAAAATATGTAATCCTACTAAATTTGTTTGCCAGAGATAGCAGTGACCATGAGGAAGGAATCCTCCACTTTCAAAAAAATGTGTAATCATACCTAACCTGAATTATTCATGAGTGCTGAAGTGCTTAGCGATTGAGTTCGGCCATTGCCGGCTTCATCATCGAAGTTTTACCGGCAAAACCACTTTTGAGTAGGGAGATGTCAAATTGCCAATCTAGCAGCACGAGACATCTGATCGCAATGACGAGTAGACTTGCTCTTTCAGAAATGTGCTTGTTCATACAGCAGATTGCGTTGAAAAAATGTTCTCCTAATGTTAGCCGAAACGAAGAAGGGCAACTACGGAGAGATTATCCCTACCTCAACAAGTCAGATTTTGTAGGGGCTGTGGCAGCGTGCCATTCCTCGAACTCTGCGATCGCAGGACTTCTTTCAGCGTAAAGTGAGTGTATCACCTCATGATTCAACTATACTCTTATTCATAGGGTGATAGTCCTCTGGCAAAAAACTATGGAAACCAGTAGCGTTCTCGATAGAACTAGCGATAGAGTTAGCGATCCAGCTACCAACTACCGAGGCAATATTTTAATTGTTGACGATCTGCCTGATAACCTGCGTCTTCTGGGCCGTACTTTGATCGCACATGGTTATAGAGTGCGCTGTGCCACAACAGGCGCAATGGCGATCCGAGCCGCCCAATCGCCATGGACGGAACTAATTTTACTCGACATTAAATTGCCCGATTTGGATGGCTATGAAGTTTGTAAACAATTAAAATCTGACGAGCAAACCACAGGCATTCCGATAATTTTTTTGAGTGTTCTCAATGAAACTTTCAATAAGGTTCAGGGGTTTGCTGTTGGTGCCGTAGATTATATTGCTAAGCCGTTTCAAGTCGAAGAAGTATTAGCTCGTATCGAAACTCACCTAACCATCCGACGGTTGCAAAAAAGCCTCCAAGAGCAGAATTTACGTCTCTTGAGAGAAATGGAAGAACGTCAACGTCTCGAAGCATCCCTCTTTGCCGAAAAAGAACTAGCTCAAGTCACCCTCCAATCGATTGGTGATGCAGTTATTACTACCAATGCTCAAGGTAATGTGCGATTTTTCAATCCTATCGCTGAGCAACTGACAGGCTGGAAGGCTCATGAGGCTAAGGGACTCCCCCTGTCTACAGTCTTTGAAATTGTCAATGAAGTAACGCGAAAGCCAGTAGAGAATCCGCTCAACAAGGCTCTGTTGGAGAAGCGAATTGTGGGCTTACCTAGCCATACTATACTCATTGCGCGCGATGGGACTGAGTATGCCATTGAGAACTCAGCAGCACCGATTCGAGACTGCCAAGGTCAAATTATCGGGGCAGTCATCGTCTTTCATGATGTTACCGAATCGCGCAATCTTGCTCGTCAACTTTCTTGGGAAGCCAGTCACGATGCTCTGACGGGTTTAATCAACCGTCGAGGATTTGAGCAGCGACTAATTGAGGCGATCACCTCTGTTCAAGATAGCAATCAGCAGCACGCTCTCTGTTATTTAGATTTAGATAAGTTCAAAGTCGTTAACGATACCGCAGGTCATTGTGCTGGCGATGAGCTACTGCGCCAAATCACTAGACTTTTACAAAAGGGAGTCCGCGCTAATGACACACTGGCTCGCTTGGGAGGTGATGAATTTGGTCTTTTGCTTACTAAATGTCCCCTCTCTAAAGCCGCTCTAATTGCGGAAAAGCTCAAAGACATAGTGCATCAGTTTCGGTTTATTTGGGATAGCAAAACCTTTATCATCGGGGTCAGTATCGGAGTTGTTGCCATTAACCAAGCCAGCCAAGATTTGATGGAGGTTATGGGGGCGGCTGATGCAGCTTGTTATGCTGCCAAAGGCAAAGGTCGCAACTGTGTTCATGTTTATCGTCGAGACGATGACGAACTAATATAATTAGACAACCTGGTGAGAGGCAGTTGATTCCCCCAATCAGCCATCCGTTAGAAACCAATCGTTTTTGTCTCTACTTCCAAAAGATTGGCTCTATTACCTCTAACCCCTCATTAGATCCGTATGAATTTTTTTAAGAATGCTAGATAAAAACGGAGAAAGCGTTGCTCCCCATTAGTTTATTCTCACCGCCGAGCGTTATGGCTAGATAATCAAGAGCAATTGTTGTTGGGTAATCGAAACTTTTTTGTCGAATTATCATAAGTTATTTGAACTAAATGTTTTTAGTAAAAACTTGTATACAATCACTATTTCTGGCGCTAGCAGTCGAGTTTTTTTATTTTTATTGTGCCATTTTATCCCGTTTTAGATGTTGAGGTCGCGGTCTCTAGTGTGAGTTACCGCACTTTTTTAGGTATTCCCATCCTCAGAGTTTGGCGACTTGTTCTATCCCGGTTTTTTGGCCGATCGCACCCTGTTCCTTCAGAATTACCAAGGCGAACCGATCATTGTAAAAGCGGCCCAATAATAAGGATGCGACAAATTTCGATCGCCCCTGGCGGCCAACTCCGACGGCAAAGGCAGAGCTTGATTGTTGCCCGATCGCATCAAATAACCGTCTTGCAAGCGCACTTCACCCCGCAACATCGCCAACTGCGCTTGCCGCAAGGCCTCAGCCTTAATCGGCGCTGTACGCAACTGCTGGTAAAACTCAGTCATCAGCCCCAAAGTACCGACATCGCTGACATACCACAAACTCGCCAAAGCCGATTTTACCCCCGCGTGCACCGCCAACCCCGCAAACCCCAACTCAGCTTGTTCGTCTCCCACCGCCGTAGTACAGGCACTCAAAACCAACAACTCCACCTGCGGGTTAGATAACTTCAACTGATCCAACTGATTCAACCGCAACTTAGTATCCCAAAACTGAATGTAAGAATTTTGGGCCCCCCCAGGCTGAAAATCGCCGTGAGTAGCTAAATGAATAATTTTGTATTGCGGTTGATTGCGCTTCTGCTTCAAATTTGCCAAAGTAAAAGCTTCATTGAGAAAAGACGAACCCGGCCAAATCTTGCCCACAATGGTAGATATTTCTAGCGGCACCGCAGGCAAAGGATTTTGATCGTATTGGGCCGGAAAATTCGACGCACCCATCGCTAACACTTCGGAACCCTTAACATCGGCATAGCGAGTATCAGTTAAACTTAAACTCGGAATCAGCCCCAAACTGTACTTTTCTACCAAAAACTGCTTGCCGTCGTAAAGAGCAGCCAAAGGCAAAGTTCGCAAACCTGAATCCATCGAAAACACCAAGGTGTCAATCTTGTTAGCATCCAATTCCGGTTGCAGCGGTGCAATTAACCACTGGTAAAGTTCCTCGGCAGGTTCCTTGTAATCAGCAGCATTCAATCTCCTGGGAATTCTGATAGCATTAGTGAATTCTTTAGCAACTTGCAGAACTGTCTCGCGGCTTGCAGGCACGCTTTTAAAAACATTTTTGCCGTCTGGCAATAACAACACAAGTTCTAAATGTTTCTGTTTCGCCCACACGTAAAGGATGGCGGGTTTAACCCCAGTCAACTGATTGACGCTGTTGAGAGTATCTCGAATACTTTTCTGCGTAACTGACTTTTCAGTGACAGTGCCCCCAAAGTAACGTTCAAATTCCCGGCCCTGAGTTCTATCCCTTTGCTGCACTGCGTCGATCGGATTTATTTGCGCGATCGAGTTCGATCGAGAAATCTCAGGAACCCTCACATTCCCGATACTTTCTGCACTCACCGCACTCGCGGGCTTCTGTGCAGTTGCCTGCAAGCTGCCGTTTTCTGTCGCTGCAGGCGCGGCCAAATTGTCTTGTAACACCGACGGCGACAGCAGTACCTGGCCGGCCGCAGTCTCGTTCGACTGAGCCTCAACAGGGACAGCAGTAGGTTCTGGCGAGACATTTGCGTTAGTGCTCTTGGGCACCGGCGCTGCGGGGCCGAGACTCACCTGAGTCACAATTTGTTGAGAATTGGCTGTAGTTTTCAGTTCCACGCTGGTAGTTGGTGCCGGACTCGGCACGAGCGCCAGCCGCCCGATCGCAGTTGAGGAAGTCGCAGTGTTCGACTTCAAGTTTCCCGTCCCAACAGTCGCTGCCGTGCAGGTTCCCGACGAGCAAGTGCTTTGCAGCAGCGTCTGTGAACCCGATCGAGCCAGCCCTTCTGTAGAAATGCTGACCTGGGCGGGTTCAGCAGCCGTTCCTGTTCCCGGTGGCCGAAATGCTCCCCCAGCCTCGATTGCCACATCGCCGCCCGTATTGCCGCGAGCTTTGATCGAAACAACTTCAACATCTTTCTGCCCGATAATTTGGCTCGAACCCGCACTTCCCGATTGCGAACTCGAGTTGATCACCCCTGTAACGATCCGGCCCGGCGCCGCAATCGAAATATCTCCCCCGCTTCTGGCACCAAAAGCATCGATGTTGCCGGTTTCTACCGCACCGGCGCTGCGAATGTTGATAGGGCCCGCCACCCCGGAAGTTGAGCGAGATGAAACCGTACCAGCAGTCAACTTGCCTTGACTGCTAGTGATGTTAATCCCCGCAGTCGAGGTAACGTCTCCGACGGCTACAGTACCGCCCATCAGAGAGATCGTGGCGTTATCAGTGCCGACGATCGCACTCGTTCCCACGATCGCGCCGGTGCCCGACGGCGATTGAATCGTCGTCGGATCTTGAAATGTCAACGCCACTGGCGTTGAATTTGGCGTTGAATTTGGCGCTGGAGAACCAATCGAGATCGCACCGCTACCGTCAGCGCGCCCGATCGCGATCGAAGCAAACCCATTCCGAAAAGTGTTCAATTCAGCAGCAGTCAAGTTCAGAGCTTCTGTACCGCCAGAACCTTGAATTATAATATTTTGACTGGGATCAGCCGGTTGCAGCACCAGATTGCCGTTGCTGGCGATCGAATTTTTGTCACCCGTCAAGTCTATATCGCTGCCGGTTAAAGTAATATTTCCTGGTGTTTTCGAGCCGCCAGCTTCGATCGCGCCTGCTGTGACTCCATTGCGCCCCGTTAGCGTCACATTCCCCGCGCGATCGCCCCTCGTGTCGATCGCCCCGGCAGTCACCGTACCCTGTGCAGTAACACTAACATCTCCCGCCGAAGTGCCTATATCTTCGGAAGGATTGACAGAAGTGTTGATAGTGCGGGCCGTTCCAGTAAGTAGCTGACCGGTTGTGACATTGCCTGCGGTGCTGACGATGCTAATTTCCTGATTGTTGGTAGTGATATTTCCGGTACGGATATTGCCGTCAGCTTTGAGAGTAATTGAGGCATTGTCTGCCCCTGTCAAGGAACTTGTGGTAGTGATTGTTCCCAAACCCGCTGGCGATTGAATAATTAGCGGATCATAAAATGTGAAATCGTTAGCAATCAGAATTGAACCGATACCGTTGCTGCGCCCGATCGTAATTCCAGCAAACCCATTTTCCAAACTTCCGAGGTCGTTTGCCGTCAGATTCAAATAAATATTAGTACCGACATCTCCAGAACCGCCGATCGCAATATTTTGACCGGGACTCCAAGGTTGCAGTACCAAAAAGCCAGTACCGCTGACTGAATTTTTGTCACCTTTAAAATTAATTTCATTACCAGTCAAAGTAATGTTTCCCGAACCCGCTGCGATCGAGTTCACTCCCAGAACATTCCGAGCCGTCACAGTTACATTTCCCGCCGCTTCCGGGCCGCTGGCATCAAGTTTTTGGGCAGTTACGTTCAGGCCGTCGATCGCAATATTCCCGCTGCTGCCGGTGGTGGGATTGGATGAAGAAATATTGTTGGCAACAGTCGAACCCGGGCTAATCAAACTAATATTTCCGCCCTTACTCGACAAATTGCCCGCAGTAATTTGATTTCCCGAAATGGCGATCGCACCGCCCGCCGTGCTAATTGTATCTCCAGAATTCATCGAAAAAACACCCGCACCATTGCGATCGGCATCTGCTCTCAATGTCACCGAACCAGTAGTTGCTTGAAAGCTTAACTGATTGTCCGCCAAATCAGCAATTGTAATATCATTGAGCGCTTCGAGAACCACATTTGCAGTCGCCGACATACTTTCCAAAGCTTTAGCCGAAATTGTCAGCGAAGGCTCAGAATTGTTTTCCTGTCCTGCTACCGTTCCTGTTGCCAAAATATTATTGTTGGCAATTATTTCCGCATCGCCCGCACCTTCTGGGGAATCTGTAATTAAAATATTTTCTGGATCTAACAGCAAAGTCCCCAAACCGTTTGTCCCAGAGGTATCAACAGTACCGTTAAAAATCAATCTTTGCTTGCCCGAAACTTCCACAAACCCCCCAACACCTGCGGTGGTTGTTGCAGAAACGCCATTGGCGCTGATGCTGCCCAAAAATGCTGTTGTGTTGTCAGCCCAGACCACAACTCTACCGCCGTTGCCTGATTCAGTTGCGTTGGCGGCGATCAAACTTTTGCCATCCACGTAAGTCATCCTGGCATTCGGCACAGTTCCCTCGCCTCGGTAATCTCCCCCGATCCGCACCGTTCCGCCACCGTCGGGCCCCGAAGCCTCAATCTTCGCTCCCAATAGCCCTACCTTGTCGCCCAACACATTGACGCTGCCTCCGGCGCCCCCCCTGGCAGACACGTCCACAGAACCCGCTATCAGGGCAGTTCCAGCACCTCCTGGCACTGTTTGACCGCCTGTGAGCACGACTTCACCTTGAGCGTTCGTAGTTATACCCGTAGCGTTAGCCACGCCGGGGCCCGAAAGCAGCCGAGGTAAAGTCAGCGGAGAGAAGGGAAGAGCTTCCGAACCCGCCACTCCGGCTGCTGGAGAAACTTCTAAACTCAGCAAAAGTCCGTTTTGACTCAACCGCACCAGATTTTTGTCCCGAACCGCCACCACAGTAATTTGCCCGCCTGCGGATGAAAGTGGCCCCGTACTGATCACCGTACCGCCCAGCAAAGTCAAATTTTGCCCGGTTCCGACAGCCAAGTTACCGGCATTGACAATACTTCCGGGCTGTGTGCCAAAAACAAAAGCATTCGGCGCTCCGACTAGGGTCGCGAAGTCGTTCGCCCCTGTACCGTTGAACCAGCCGTTGTCAAAACCGATACCGCTAGCGGTGGTAGCCAAAAAAGACCCGGACACATCGAGTCGGGCATTTGCTCCGAAGATAATGCCTGCGGGATTCATCAGCAACAAATTAGAATTGCCGCCACTAACTTGAATTAGACCGTTAATTAAGGAAGCGTCCCCACCGACAACGCGGCCGAGGATATTTTTAACGCTTGGGTTGGAGATGAAATTGGCAGTTTCGCCAGAATTCAGGCCAAACCGAGTAAAACTGTGGAACAAATTTGCTCCGTCTCTGGATGTAGTGCCGCCTTGAATGTCGTAGCGAGGGGGCGACGCTGTACCTGGGGCGGTGACATTGGTTCCGGTGCCGTCTGGGGCTGGAGTAATGGATTGTGCCGCAGCAATTTGAGATTGGGGATAAATTGCCACGAGTACCCATCCGCTGCTGTTTTCTTTGATGAAAACCAGGTTGGGTAAAAAATCTACTATCAAAAATCCAGCAAGGGGAATTGCTGCCAGAATCGACCGCACAGCACGTTGAGCATTCATAAGTTTGCCTCGGTCTAGACCTTAATTCGAGTTTAAAATTGAGATTTTAGGTAAAAAAGAGTCGATCGCACCCCAATGCTGACACTTCCTAACGCGAACTCTCGATCGCAAATCTTAAATTTTAAGTCTAAATTTGATTGTGTCACCAACATAGCAAAGACTGACAGTAAGTGTCGAAACACAGTTCCGTTTAAACGCCTGAAAATTATGAGCGATCGAATTATCCGTCTGATTGGTTTAACTGGGGGCATCGCCACTGGTAAAACCGCTATATCTAATTATCTGGCAGATGTCTGTGGATTTCCGATTTTAGATGCCGATATTTTCGCCCGCGAAGCTGTGAACCCCTGTTCGCCAATACTTGACTCTATTGTAAAACGATACGGCGCGGGTATTTTGCTCCCGGACGGCAATTTAAATCGGCCAGAGTTGGGAAGTATTATTTTTTGTAACGCAGACGAGCGGCAGTGGTTGGAACAACAGATTCACCCTTACGTGCGCCGCCGATTACTTGAGGAAACTCAAAGCTGCATTGCTGCATCGAGTTTGGTATCCCAAGACACACAGGATTTAGGTACAAAGACTCAAGAAATCGGCTTTTTTCACCAAAAGCTAGAACCGAGTATTGTTGAAAAAAAATCCGGTTTCTGTGCCAAGGCTGACACGTTGACTTTGGTTTTGGTAGTGCCGCTGCTGTTTGAAGCTAACATGACTGACTTGTGTACCGAAATTTGGGTAGTGTACTGTTCACCCGAAGTGCAGTTAGAACGACTAATGCAGCGAGATGGCTTAAGTTACGATCGAGCTAATGCCCGCATTAACGCCCAGTTGCCGCTAGCTCAAAAGTGTCAACAAGCTGATGTTATTTTGGACAACTCGTCAACCCTCGACTCGCTATTCCGGCAGGTAGATGTGCAAGTCAGTCGATTTTAGATTTTAGATTTTAGATTTTAGATTTTAGATTTTAGAATTGAAGCATTAACGCCACGGATAACTTCGGGGGCTTGTCTATCGGATACAGGTTTTTTATTTCTGGACGGATCAATCCGGGGGCTTGTATCCTCGATGCTTTCGGTCAGTCGCTTTGAGATTTGAGATTGACTCCGCGATAATAGTACGTTACTTTCCTGAGAACCGCTGTAATAGAAGAAAAGAGAATAAAATAAAAGATAAAAGGTTCACAATTCATTTAAAAATACAATAGCAACCACTTATGAAGTTAATGTGAAAAATTAGGTGTTGCCCGCCTTAAGCAATCTCATTCACCAAGATATTTATATGTAGGGTGCTGATGGCGCGCCTGGGTATTCTCCTGTTTTGTCTTTAATCCTTGGGTTGCGGCTTCACATCAATAAATTATGAAGTTAATCATAAAAGTAGGAAAAATTACAATTTGCGGTTGTAGTTTCCTTGTTTGATATCATGTCCGGTCGATTACCCGAAATCAGGTAGGGGCGGGTTCACCAATAATATCTGCCAATAATTGACAATCTCAAAAACCCGCCCGGCCGGGATATTATGGTCAATCATCGGACATGATATGAAGAGTGTTTCAAGAAAATTCCAGCGGTTGAATTCTGCTGCTTGCTCGCAAGCAGCAGGAAACTCGAGCTTACAAGCTAACAGGCGAGCTAGATGATGGATTTAACCCGCTTTTAACCAAAATTCAAAAAAATTGCAGGTGCCGTCACTTACTAATTGATGATTTCACCACAATTATTTTTTTTATCCTGATAGCAGAGTACAGACTGCGTATTAAGAAGGGGAAAATACAAACACCAAAATTTATGATGCGCGTTTACTCTTCCATCCTGATGTCAAGCCTGTTACTGAGTGCTGGCGCAGTTAATGCTCAAAGCTTAGAAACTCGATCGACCTTTTTTGCTCAAGACAACTCTGCTCCAGAAATTTTAACCAATCGAGCTGAGACTCAAAGCTTGTACGATAACGACCAAGATACGCCGCCACGACCAGGGGATGGGAGGAAAGATAAAGCCTAAAAAAGCGATAATTGCAGGGAATTAGGGGGAGAATGGGAGAAGAGAAAATTGAGATAAGAAGAGAAAAATTGAATATTTCGAGCCATTAATTGCGGACTTACGTACTGCGTAGCAAAAAAACCGATTTTTCAGCCGTATTTGACGACTCAAAGCATAATTGTTCGCTATTCCGATTTTTTGGCCAAGCGTCCTCAAGATATCAGACACCACCAACGGGCGGGAAATGTTGCACTCAAAAAAAAAAGAAAGGTAAAGCGCGAGTAGGAATCTTACGCTTTACCTTTTTTTTTTCAACTTTTGCAGCTTTAATCTTCTTCAGCAGCTTCGCCACCAACAACGACATCGCGAATCCGCAAACTCGGGCCGCCGCAGCCGACGGGCAAACCGCTTTGTCCTGCCTTGCCGCAGCCGCCGGATTCATCCCAGTAGAAATCGTCGCCGATCGCCTCAATATCGGCTAAAGTGCTGAAAACATTACCCGAAAGAGTAACATCCCGCACCGGATTGTCGAGTTTTCCGTCGCGGATCATCCAAGCTTCGCCGGCACTGAAAGTAAACATTTCGCCGTTAGTCATGCCGCCTTGCCAATTGCGCGCATAAACTCCTTCTTTGATGTCCGAAAATAAGTCAGCAACTGGCGTGTCACCGCGTTCGATCCAAGTATTCGTCATGCGGACTATGGGCGGATAATGATAATTCAAACAGCGAGCATTGCCAGTAGGCGTTTCTCCCAATTTGCCCGCCGTTTCCCGCGAGTGCAATCGCCCGACTAAAGCGCCGTCTTTAATTAACTGAGTAGTAGTCGCGGGAGTGCCTTCGTCGTCGTAGAAATAGCTGCCCCGGTGTCCATCGGGCGATGCACCGTCGAAAATTTGCAAGTTTTTGGGGCCGAACTGGCGGCCGAGGGTCATAATTTCCAAAATGTCGGGATTTTCGTAGGCCATGTCGGCTTCGGAAAGATGTCCGAAGGCTTCGTGGACGAATAATCCGGTCAAAATTGGGTCGATGACGACGGTGTAGGTGTTGCCTTGGACGGGGGGTAAGGCTAGGGAATCTACGGCTCTCTGGGCGGCGCTGCGAACTTGAATATCGAGATCGGTTAAGTCTTCGTAAGCTTTGCGGGAACCAGTGGTTTCGCGGCCGGTTTGTACGGTTTCCCCGCTGCGGGCTGTGGCGGCAAAGCGCATTTCCATGTCTGCCCAACCTTGTTCGAGCATGGTGCCTTCGGAGGTGGCGAGGATGATCCGCTGGGTGCTGTCGCCGTAGCGCACGGAGATTGTGGCGATGCGGGGGTCAATGCTGCGGAGGATGGCCGCGTAACGATCGCACAATTGCTTTTTGTCAATTAGGGGAACCAGACGGGGGTCTGTTCCTGTCAGCGGCAGCAAGCAAATGTCTTGTACTGGCGTAACTGGCGCCAGGATCGTTTCTTCTTCGCCGATCAGTTTGGCCGCGGCGATGGCTTCTTCGATTCTTTCGGCGAGGGTGGAAAGTCGGTTAAAACTGGCAAAGCCCCAACCACCTTTGTGGCAAGCTCTGACTTGGCCGCCAATTGAGACTCCTTCGCTGAGGGTTTCAATTTTTTCGCCTCGCAGCAGGATGTCGGTGCCTTCGGCTTCTTCCAGTCGAATTGCCAGATAATCGACTTGGTGGCGGTAGCGTGCCATTAAGTCTGACAGCAGATTTTTCGAGTCGGCGATCGAGGTGGGCATAAGGAAAGCACGGTGTTTAACTTACTTCATTTTGCACTGTTGTCAGGGCGATCGTACAAAATATCGCCCCAAGCGCGGAGATTGCGACTTATTGGTACGGTTCTGCCAATATCGTTAGTTGACAAATGTGGATATCCTGTGAGTTAGGAGGAAGGCGCAAGAAATTATGCGGGATTTTTCGATCGTGCTGGTGCTTGACAAGGCCCAAAAACGGATACCGTGCCACGTACTCCTGTCGTGGAAAGATAAAAATTTTAGACCAAAGTTCAATCTCCCAGATTGCATCTGTGGGGTAAATCTAAAATCTAAAATCTAAAATCTAAAATCGACTGACTCCTAACTCCTGAACTTTCCTATACATAAATACTTCACCCTTCATGCCTCCGAAGGTGGGTTTATAACTACTATGAATACTTACTTTTTACCGACAATAAGCGAAATTTTAGCCTCCGAAGGCCAAGAAAATGACCTGAGTCTCTTTGATGCTAAGTTGGCGGGAGGAAACAACCGCCATCGGTGTCCTGCAAGCCGTGGGGCTTCTCGGCCCAAAGCTGAACAGGAATGGTATGGGGCGATCGCAGCTTTGAATCAAATGCTCGATCGGCAAAAAGCAGGACAAAAAACAGATGCTGATCGAGCAAATGGTCGATCGACAATCCCCAATTCCTGTCAGGGATTGGTGTTGTCGGGCCCGTCTTCGGTTTTGACTCACCCCGCTTTGGCCAACGGCTTTGCCAATTGGATTTTTACCAGTATTCCCGACAACGATGCAGCTTTGTGGTCTTTTCGGGCTAGACAAACTTTAGCTTTAATGCCGGCGGCTGATGTGCAAATATCAGTGCCTGCGGCGGCCCCGGCTTTGGCTTTGGCAAGTGGTGATCCCTTAGCCAACGAGCAGTTTTGTTTGGTTTTAACTGCTAGTTTTAGCCTGGTGATGGTTTTGGGTGAAAATTCTGCAGGAATTCCGGCTTTTCTATTTTCTTTCGATCCGCAAGTAGTCGCCAAAGCTTGGGAGGTTTTGCGGCGCAGGGTGACTGAAAGCGAATGTTTGCTTGCCAATTCTGACGGTAGCTTCAATTTACCAGTTAGCAAATTAACTAATAATTCTACTAAATTAGACGCGCTGTTCCAGCAGTTTTTGCCTGTGGAGCCAAATTATCAAACAGTGATGCAGTTCAGCCGCTTGCTGTTGCATAATTTGCCGATTGGGAAAGATGAAGCAGGCAGGATAAAGGATGAAAGAATTGATGATGGTTTGAACCATAAACATCACAAGTTATCGGCTACAGATATCAACTGCCAATCTCCAATTCCTCTCGCTACGAAAGAGGTGGAATTGCTACAGGCGATCGCCCACGAAGTCCGCACTCCTTTGGCTACTATTCGCACGCTGACTCGATTGTTGCTGAAACGTCCCAAACTCGATGCGGTAGTGGTCAAGCGTTTGGAAATGATTGATGCTGAGTGTACCGCTCAGATCGATCGCTTCGGTTTAATTTTCCGCGCCGTGGAATTGGAAATGTCGCAAGCTAAAAATTCTGGCGTGCAGCTAACAGCAATGTCCCTCGGTGAAGTGCTACAAAATAGCATTCCCCGCTGGCAAAAACAGGCGGCTGTGCGAAACCACACTTTGGAAGTTATTGTGCCGAAAAAGTTGCCTGCGGTAGTCAGCGATCCGACGATGCTGGATCAGGTTTTAACTAATTTGATTGAGAATTTTACTCGAACTTTGCCTTCCGGGAGTCGCATTCAGGTGGAGGTGACACTAGCCGGCAATCAGTTAAAGTTGCAGTTGGAATCGGAACACTTACCTGAAGGTAATGTCGCCTCGACTTTTGCAGAAGCGGCGAATGCTCCTTTGCGATCGATCGGGCCTTTGTTGATGGTGCAGCCGGAGACGGGAAGTTTGAGTTTAAATTTGAGCGTGACTAAGAATTTATTTCGGGCTGCTGGCGGGAAGTTGGTAATTCGCCAGCGGCCCCAAAAGGGTGAGGTGATGACGGTATTTTTGCCGCTGCAATAGTGATTAGTCATTAGTCATTAGTCATTAGTCAACAGTCATTAGTCATTAGTCAACAGTCAACCCTTCGACTACGCTCAGGGCACCGCAGTCAACCGTCATTAGTTTTAATCAATTAAAATCTCAATGACAAACTCCGTTCCTTCTCCCGGTGTAGAAAAACAACTCAGTTTGCCGCCGTGTTTTTCTTCTACGATTTGACGTGCGATCGCCAGTCCTAAACCAGTTCCTTTGCCCACATCTTTAGTGGTAAATAGATGGTCGAATATCCGATTTTTCACCTCTTCTGACATTCCTTTTCCGTTATCGGCGATGGAAATTTTTACTTTTTCACTTTCTACTTTTGTCCGAATAGTGATGTGATTGGGATGGGCTTGAATTTCGGCAAAACTCCGTCCTTGATTCGATTCTTCTAAGGCATCGATCGCATTTGCTAACAAATTCATAAATACCTGGTTTAATTGTCCCAAATAACATTTTACTTTGGGAATATTGCCGTACTCTTTAATGATTTTAATTTCAGGATGCTTGTCGTTCGCTTTCAGGCGATGGCGTAAAATCATCAAAGTGCTATTGAGGCCTTCGTGGATATTGGCCTCAACTTTATCAACCGTATCGGCGCGAGAGAAAGTGCGGAGGGAGGTGCTGATGTTTTTGATGCGCTCGCACCCTATTTTCATGGAACTCAACATTTTGGGTAAATCTTCTACTAGATAATCTAAATCTATTTCCTCTGCTTTCTCAATCAATTCTGCTCCCGGTTCAGGAAACTTTTCTTGATAGAGGTGCAAATAATCTATTAAATCTTGGAGTCCAGCATGAGCTTCATTAATGTTCCCGGCAATGAAACCAACGGGATTGTTGATTTCATGGGCAACCCCTGCCACTAGATTACCTAATGCTGACATCTTTTCACTTTGGATCATGTGCATCTGAGTTTGCTGAAGTTCATTCAAAGTCTGCTGCACTTGGTGATAGAGGCGGGCATTTTCCAGAGCGATCGCCGCTTGACTAGAGAGAAAATTCAGCACTAGGAGGCGATCGCGACTAAACACCCCAGTGGTTATCCGATTTTCTAGATACAAAATTCCGACCAGATTCCCCTGATTTAGAATTGGCAAACCCAGCAAACTCTCTGGTTGGTGGTGTTCTAAATAATCGTCCATCACAGGCAGATCAGTTTTGGCGTGATCAATGACAACTGTTGCTAGGGTGTTTTTGACATACTGAATTAATTTAACCGGAACAGTGGGATTGTTCTGCTAGGCAAATACTAGAGAAGTCTAGACATTTGCTTCTTACTTCATCGGGAGCATGGGAGCGGCTATCCCTCGGTAAGCTTTCACGATTTAGCCAACCGTGATAACATTATCGCTGCGTTCAAATCTCTGTCCATCGAATGACCGCAACTTCCACAGTTATAAGTTCTTTCTTTCAGCGGCATATCTTGGATTAGTCCGCAATTTGAACAGGTTTTGGTTGACGGAAACCAGCGGTCGGCAACAATCACTTTACAACCAAACTTTTTAGCTTTGTATTCTAGCTGACGTTTGAATTCGTGGAATCCACAGTCAGCTATCACCTGAGCTAGTTTGTGGTTTTTTAGCATTCCACTGACATTCAAATCTTCTACTACTATCGTTGCGTGGTTTTTGCATAAGTAAGTAGTGATTTGATGAAGAGTATTCTTTCTGAGGTTAGCTATTTTTGCATGGTGCTTCGCTAGCTGAATTTTGGCTTTATGCCTATTGTTGGAGCCTTTTACTCTTCTAGCAAGAATTTTTGACAGTCTCTTGAGTTTTAGGATATGTGATTTGTAGTGCTTTGGGTTCGGAAATACTACGCCAGTTGAAAGTGTAGCCAACTCTTTGACGCCCAAGTCAACTCCTACAACCTCATGAGTTTTGATTGTCGGCTCATGACTTTGTTCGTAAGCGAACGCAATAAACCAACTATCGGCAGTGCGCGAAATAGTAATTGACTTGCAAGTTGTGTGAGGCAATCCTTCATGAGTTTTCACCCAGCCAATTGTCGGCAACTTTATAGACGTACCGCCCACAGGGATAGGCTTACCGCCTGCATCAACAGTAAAAGAGTCGTGATGCCCCTTCTTTTTGAACTTAGGATATCCACCTTTTTTTGATAAAAATCTAGAGAACGAATCTCCAAGATTATCAAAGGCGTATTGAGTTATTTTCTGACAGATTCCCGTCTCTTTGATCCATGTAAATTCAGGCTTCACATGGTTGTTGAAGAATTTCTTGAGCAGATATTTGTTGGGCTGCAATCCATCTTGATAAAGGCTGTTCCAAGTAGCCAGTCCCCAATTGTAAGTAAACCTCGCTATACCAGCGTGTTTGCTCATAATTGTTGCTTGACTTTTGTTTAGCTTTAATTTTGTTTTGATGGACAAAAGCATTGTTCGACCTCAACACTGAATTTCTTTGTTGCCTGAGTTTGACAGATCTTGTACGGGCTTGTCAATAGCATTTTTTAAATTATCTTTAATTTCTTTGGAATAGTTTCGTAGTCCATATAGGCGACAAGAGAAGCAGTGGATTATGGCCATTAAATCTTCCACTAATTCCTGCTGCGGAGACAGTGACTCCTGATTGGCGACTATAATCTCACATCCAACTGATGCAGCAAGTTCCTGGATGAACTCAAAGGCGAAGCGGCACATTCTATCCTTGTGTGCGATTACTATGGTTGATATTTCGCCTTTAAGCATTGACAACATAATTGCTAGAAACTTTTTTCGCTTGAAGTTCAGTCCGCCGCCGATTTCTGATATCCAGTCATCGACGACTAACCCTCTACCCAGACAGAAAGCTTCCATTGCCAGCATCTGATTTTTTAGTTCGGGCCTTTGTCCGCTAGAAGAAACTCGACAGTAGACGATGACCTTCCTGTTGGCTTCTATGGGTCTGAGTCCGCTGGCTACTAGAAGGTCGTCTTCTGTGTAGAATCGATGACCTGACAAGGTGCGCTTGGCTGGTAGCTTCCCTGTTGCGTCCCAACGCTGGAGGGTTTTCACTGAAAGTCCAAGCTTTTTTGCAAATTCGTGGGGCTTAAACATGGTAGACTTGTCGTAGTTTGTCGATAAGTGTACCATTTTGTTTATTTAATCGCTAGCTAGGGTCAAGCTCTAGGGGTTCCGTTTGCAGGCTAATGTGTTCCCAGGTAGCTATCGCCCGCACTTGCCATTGTTGATCTGGGCACAGCATCAGTACACAGCGATCGGCTCCAGAGTTTTGTAGCATGGTTTGGCTCAGAATTTGCAGCAACTCATCCAGGTCGATCGTGCTGGAGATCATTTGGGAGATTTGCAGCAGAGTCGAAAAATCTAGAGCCTGGTTAATGGAGGTGCTTGAGGTAGTGTGGTGGGTGCTCGAATGAATTGAGTAGGTGGGATTGGTGAGGGTGGATAGGGTTTCTAAAATAGTGAAGGGTTGGACGCACTGTTCTAAGATGGGACGCAGCAGATCGGGATAACGTTTTTCTAGGTCATCGGTTTTGGCTTTTGCTCCCCAGCGGGCGTAACAATAGTAGGCTTCCTGCATATAGCCTGCAGCGACTTTTTCTTTGCCCCAGCCGAGGTAGAATTTAGCGGCGAGTTCGTGGGCGAGGGCTTCTTCGTTGAGGAATTGGTTTTCTTTAGCGAGTTGAATGGCGCGATCGTACAACTCAGCAGCCTGCCATTTTTCTTCAGCAACACGAGCCATCTCCGCCTCTAAAAGCAGAAATTTGGACAGACAGTTTTCAGGACAGTTGTGTGCCCAGATTTGAAGTTGTTCCCTATTCTTCTGAACAACTTCTTGATAATCTTTTTGTTGTTTTTCCGGTGCTAGCCCATAAAGTTGCAATACACTCAAAGACTGATAAAAACAATGCAGAACACGTTGAAATTGTCCATATAGTGTATTAGAAAACTCTGCCGCAGCTACTAACATTTCATAAGCTTTAGCATACTCACCATAGGTGAAAAACAAAAATGCTTTAGCGAAATAGTAAGTGCTACTGCCATAGCCATAGCCAATTTCAGTGAATGTTGCTAGCGCCGACTCTTCATCAAATGTTTCAGAGCTAAGGCTATACTTCCCTATCGTTAGCCCTTGCAAATTCTCTAGGAGCTTGCACTGAAGAATTAGGGCAAAAGCTGTCGTAATCTCCGTTCGTTCCGCAAAGCTGATGTACTTTTCATGTCGAGCCAGCAAACTGTGAATATCGCTTGAGACGATCGCCTGCTGCCAGAAACTGAACAGAGCACTGTGATGACACCAAGAAAAATCCCCTACCTCCATTGCGCCCTGATAAGCAGCTTGTTGCAAAACAAGATTGGAACTGACGTGCTTACGCCAATGGTTGATAAAGTTGCCGAAGGACATATAAATTTTGCCATTTAGGGTAGTGTTATGAAATTTTTCATTCACCTTCAACCCTAAAACTCCAAACTCATAGCCCAGTTCATAGTCTTGAAAGCGTTGGCAGAGGATTGTGCCATACCAAACATAAACAAAACCCGCCACATTGGTATTCCCGTATTGCAAACAGAGATTGGTCATGTGTAAAACAACCAACACTAACAACTCCTGATTAGTCAGGTAAGTGGGCGGTACCATGTTCATTAGCAGTTTGATCAGCATCTGGCGTTCTTCATCGACAATGAGTGGTGCGTCGATTAGTCCTGCAACTGCGCGCTGATTTAAGGTTTTTTTAACTTCCAGAGCCATCGCTTCTAACTCTGCTTCATCTGGCATAATCGCCAGTTCTAAGCCTAACAGTTCCAGGCCTTCAATTCCTACCTGAATCGCCTTTTGATACAGGGCATTATTTTGATAATGAGTTAGCTGGATCGCAATAATTTTGGCTCGCTCAAGACTTGAGTTGGCATAACTAAAGGCGATTTTTATCAAATTTTCAGCTTCCTCAAGATGACCTGCCAAAAATTCAGCCTCAAGGCTTTCTAAATACATGGTAAATGTTAATTTATAAGCAGACTCCCATTTATTAGCTGGTAGGAAAGTTAAACCGAAAGCGAGATATTTGGTCGCCGATTCATAAGCAGTTGAGAGTTTAGCTCTCTGCCCTGCAAAGAGGCTAATCTTAGCAAGCTTGGTTCGTTCTTGTTGCTGCGTTATTAGCTCCGAGCCAATGATAAAATGATTAATAATGTCGAACACTTCTTCTCCTCTTTCAACCTCGGAGAAATTCGGAAGAAGTAACTGTCCAATTTTGAGATGTGTGGCTTGCTTTTGGTCATCAGGAATTAATGAATAAGCAGCTTGCTGAACCCGATCGTGGAGAAATTTGTAGTGAGGTAATTGAGCGGCGGTATTTGGCAAGTTGGTGGTGCTTTTCCCCTCTTCTTTACCTATATAAAACTTGTAAATTTCACTGGTTGGTAAGATGAATCCTTCTTGCAAGGATTTCCATAAATCGGCAGCAGTTTCTTCCGGCGACTTCTCGCTGACTACCGCCAATGTATTCAAATCAAACTGCGCTCCAATGCACGCAGCAAACTTCAGAACATCCTGAGTCTTTGGCGGCAATTTCTGCAATTGCACCGCCATAAACTCCACTACATCATCGGTAATAGTGAGGGCTTTGACTTTGGCGATATCGCACTGCCACCCCCCTGTTACCCGCCTCTCTCCCCCCTGGGAAAAGGGGGTGGAGTTAAACGCAATCAGCCCATCTTCCTGTAGCGCCCTGAGAAATTGCGTGGCAAAAAATGGATTGCCTTTGGTTTTTTGATAAACTAACTCGGTTAATGGCTGAGCAAGAAGGATCTCGCACGAGAGCGTATCTGCTATCAAATCGTTAATATCGACTTGACTCAGAGGTTCTAAGGTAATAGTATTTACCGTTACTTGGGATTTTTCCATCTCTGCTACTGCCAACATAAATGGATGAGCCGGAGATACTTCGTTATCTCGATATGCCCCAATTACCAGCAAATTCTGACTACCTTTTTCACTCATCAACACTTGCAAAAGCTTCAGGGATGCTGAATCTGACCATTGCAAATCATCCAAAAAAATCACTAAGGGATGTTCTTTTGTAGCAAAAACCGAGATAAATTTTTGAAATAGTAAATTGAAACGGTTTTCGGCGGCACTTCCCGAAAGTTCCGAGACAGGCTGTTGTTTGCCAATAATTCGTTCCAATTCAGGAATTACTTCTACAATAACTTGACCGTTTTCGCCAAGAGCCTTGATAATTTTCCTTTGCCATCGTTCTAGCTGAGCGTCGCTTTCTGAGAGTAATTGATCCATTAAATCTCGGAAGGCTTGCACAAAAGCACTAAAGGGAATGTTGCGTTGAAATTGGTCGTATTTGCCTTTGATAAAATAACCGCGTTGCCGAACTATGGGTTTGTGAATTTCGTTGACTACAGCGGTTTTCCCAATGCCGGAAAATCCGGCAACTAGCATCATTTCGCTGCGGGATAAGTTCGAGTCACGCCAGTCCTCCTTAATCAAGAGGAGATCTTCTTTTCCATCATTTCTATCGGTTCCAGGCTCTTCTGGGGAACGAGATTTAGAGGGGTTTGCTACTCGATCGAATGCTGCTAATAATGCAGCGACTTCGGTTGCTCTGCCGTAGAGTTTTTCGGGTATGATAAAGCGATCGCAAAAATCCCGCCGCCCAATGGCAAAACTCTCTATTTTACCTGTCTCATTGAGTTGTTGCCAACATTTTTTTAAATCCGCTTTCAGCCCTAATGCACTCTGATAGCGAGATTCGGCATTTTTGGCCATCAATTTGCTGACAATTTCCGAGAGGACAAGGGGTATTTCGGGATTAATTTCACGTACAGATGTTGGGTGCTGGGCAATATGACAGTGGATCAATTCCATTGGATCGGTGGATTGAAATGGCAATTTTCCTGTCAGCAATTCGTAAAAAGTTACACCTAATGAATAGAAATCTGTGCGGTAGTCAAGGCCGCGATTCATCCTTCCTGTTTGTTCGGGAGATATATAGCTGAGTGTTCCTTCGATTACGTTGGGACTCATCAGTGTTTGAGTTTCTCGTGGCAGCAAAGATGCAATACTAAAGTCAATGAGTTTGACTTGTTTAGTCTCAGGATTTATTAAAATATTGGCGGGCTTAATGTCTTTGTGAATGATGCGGTGGCGGTACAGTATATCTAATGTATTGCTCAGGTCGATCGCAATTTGGAAAAAATCAACCAGAGATTGCACGGCTTTTCCTTTCCCCGTCCATTCCTTCAGAGAAATTCCCCCGAAGTCTTCCACAATCAGCGCATAACCGTTCCGGTAGGGTTCCAAGCTGTAGGTTTGGATGATTCCGGGCAAATTTAGGTTTTTGGCGATCGTGTATTGATTGCGAAAATGCAAGAGTTCGCTGAAGCTGGGATACTCATTTCGCAAGACTTTGATGGCGACCGGTTTTCGGTCGCACAGGCGAATTCCGCGATAAACTAGGGTGCGAGTGCCTGAATAAATTCCAGCGAAAATTTGATAGCCAGCTAATTCTATCATAGCGCTCGCTCTTTTTTGTTAAAGTATTTTGTACTCTGATTTTCAGTATAATTTACCCCTTGATTTAATTAATCTAGGGGCTTCATCGGCTTGGCTGGCCCTAGACTGTTAACAAGTCATGAACCCGAAAGATATTTCTGGACAGAGCTTTGAGAGCTTTGCAGCCAGATTGCCAGAGATACTTATGAGATGGAATTTCAGCCGTTGATGAAACATTCACAGAAGCGATATTAATCAGTATTAGGAAAAACTTCCGCTGAAAACATACGGCGCAGAATCTCGTAGAATGGTTCACAATACTGCGCTTGCTCGGGTGACAGACAGGCCCCAATCTCCTTACGCAGTAAGTGAGTCATTTTGCTGATAAGTCCCCAATTCACATTTAGTTTAGGGTAAATCATCACGCACAGGGGAAACAATTCTGTCTCTAGGGCGTGCAGATTCCCTTCGAGCAGACAAACCCACATATAAACTTGAAACATCTCGACATCGCGGATGCTAGATGTGCGGATCTTTGGAGTGTTGAGCAGCCCAGAATGACAGCGATAGTGCGGGTATAATTGATTTACGCGATCGACTATCCGTTCAGAAATCTTGGTCATCATCGGCATCAGCAACCGTACAGATTGCAGCGCCACCGAATCCGCTGGATGCTTCCCCGCCGCACTGTAGGCGCGTTGCAGTGGCATATACAGATGATCGTCGAGAATCTTGACGTAGTTAGCAAACTTTTCCTGTTCACCGTCGGGAAGCAACTCCATCAACTGCACTCCTGTGTAGTGATATTGCATGGCTACAAAGCCAATCACGCGCGGGTCAATTGCTGTGACTTGCTTTCGGACTTCGCCGAGCACTGGGCTGACTTTGGTGACAATACTATGGGGCGGTAGTTGCTGAGCATAGGCTTCGATCGCAAACTTGTAGACTTTATGAATCCCACCAGAAATCTGCCACGGATCGATTAAATCGGTATCAATTCCGTGTTCAACTAATACTTGCGACAGCAAATCTTCGGTTCTAGTCCAGGATTTTGCACTTACAGAACGCAGCGATTCCAACATTTTTTTTGCGATTTGGGCACGCCGTCGTTCGAGAAAGTTATCGTTAACAACAGGTGCAGAGTCACTGCTTTTCGTATGTTGCAAATACTTTTGGGCGAAGGAAACAGATAACTCTACCGAAGGTAACAATGGATCGAATGATGTTGGTTGCACCAAATAGGGATAAGTAGTCATGAATTTAGTCTTTACTCCGCAACGGTTTGACGATAATCGATTATTCGTTATCTATGCGAATTTTTCGATCTATCGATAATGATGCACCTCTCTGGGCAAATGCGAGCTAAAATTTGATGTTTTGTGATTTAGATTATAGCGACCGCTTTTTTAGGAAAGATTTTATATTCATTATTATAAGCCTAGAGAAACCAGTTTGTCTAGTAGTGAAAATACGGATTTTTTATTTACAATACCCCGGACAGTTTTGAGAAAAATGGCTGAAACCTTCATTATACCGTTAGCGAACTTGGCATCTTGGAGTCCGAAACCCCCATTATACCGTTGCCCATTAAAAAGTTTCCGAAGTATTGTATTTATTATTTGTTATTTAACTGGTTCCCAGGAGCGACATGGGAACCAATAACCAATAACTAATAACTAACTGCTAAGCTCGTTCCTTCTTTCTTTCAAGGCATCTCGCGCTTGTTCTCGATCGTCAAAATGGACTTTTTCGGTGCCCAAAATCTGATAATCTTCGTGTCCTTTCCCTGCAATCAGCACGCCATCTCCGGGTTTAGCGTCCATAATAGCAGTGCGAATTGCAGCGGCTCGATCGCACATCACGATCGGCTTGACTTCGGCGGGAATTCCTGCTAGGACATCCTCCAAAATGCGATCGGGATTTTCCGTGCGCGGATTGTCGGAAGTAACAACAGCTAAATCGGCTAATTCTGCAACGATTTTACCCATGATCGGCCGCTTA
This sequence comes from Microcoleus sp. B5-D4, assembly GCF_036705145.1. Taxonomy (NCBI): domain Bacteria; kingdom Bacillati; phylum Cyanobacteriota; class Cyanophyceae; order Oscillatoriales; family Microcoleaceae; genus Microcoleus; species Microcoleus sp. B5-D4. Next base: position 62,915 of record NZ_JAUBTV010000020.1, read on the forward strand.
GTGCGATCGCGATCGCCACCGCAGCCAAACACACAAATCATCTTACCCGGAATAAACAGCCGCGACGCCTTCAGCAAGTTCTCCAAACTGTCGGGAGTGTGCGCGTAATCGACAATAACGCTAATATCTTGGTCGGGACTAATTTGCACCCGTTCCATCCGTCCCGGAACTCCCGAAAACTGAGATAATTTCTCCACAATTGCGGACAAATCTAAACCCAATTCTAAAACAGCACCGACAGCAGCCAACATATTTGATAAATTGAACTGACCGACTAAAGGCAAAGAAAAAGCAGTTTCGCCCTTGGGAGTGTGCAGCATTCCCTTAACTCCATTAGGCTGATATTCTAAATCATCAGCATACAAATCTGCCGTCTTCTCGCTAGTGCTGTAACTCCAAACTTTTTCAGATTTGAGGGTTTCAACTATCCGCTTCCCGTAGGGGTCGTCAATATTAATTACAGCGCGATTTTTGAGGTAATCCGAACCGAACAAAAGGGCTTTTGCCTCAAAATAATCTTCCATATCGCGGTGATAATCGAGATGGTCTTGAGTCAAGTTTGTAAACACAGCAACTTCAAAACTACAGCCCAAAACTCGCTGTTGCGCTAAAGCGTGAGAACTGACTTCCATCACCCCGTGTTTGCATCCGGCTGCTACAGCTTCTGCTAATTGCTTTTGCAGGTCAACCGCAAAAGGTGTGGTGTAAAGTGCAGTTTTTTGGAAACCCGGCCAGCGAGTATAAAGCGTACCAAAAATTGCCGTCGGCAACTGCATTTCATTGAGCAAAAATTCGATTAAATGAGTTGTTGTAGTTTTGCCATTAGTCCCGGTAACGCCGACAAGTTTTAATTTGCTAGCTGGATTGCCGTAAAAAGCAGTGGCTATTTGGCCGCAAACTTGAGCCATATCCGCTGCTGCGATGACGCAGGGAACCTCTTCTAGCCCCTTGCTAAGGGGGGAAGGAACCTCTTCTAGCCCCCCCTTGCTAAGGGGGGGTTGGGGGGGTGTTTTCTCGGCTGCTTGGGTGGAAATTATGGAGGCAAGTGCACCAGATTCGATCGCACTTTGCCAAAAATCTCCCCCATCTACACGAGTTCCCGGCATTCCTAAAAATAAATCCCCCGCCTGACAAGCGTGGGAATTAGTGGATAAACCCTTGACTTCGGCATCGAGGGCGGGATGTTTGGCGTCAAAGGAAATGCTGGGAACTGCTGCTAATAATTCTCTCAATTTCATCTGAAAAACTCCTCACTTGGATGTGTTGAATCTATTCTTACTCATCTATTTGCAAATATTTCTGTAACATTTGTTCCAATTGGACAATTGTGCAGCGGGGAGAAGGACGGGGCACAAGTTCTTCCGGGGACAATGCAGCATCGCTAGCAGAATTTATTGGCTGAGGCTGCACTTTAAACAAAACTGGAACTTCGTACTGATAAGCTTGAAACCAGTCGTCACGTTCAGTAATATCTCGGACTTCGAGTTGAAACTTCAGGCTTTCAATCTGTTCGAGTTTTTCTTGCAACCCTTCGCACAAGTGGCATCCGGGTTTGCTGTACAAAATCAATCGCATCATAAGAGTACAATTAAACTCGCTCTTAAATTCTCGAAGGTGCGATCGCAAGGAAAGCGAATCCAACGCGAGTAAGACGCAACTTACGGCTTTATTGGTCGCCATGCGCGATCGAAGTTATCTTAGCATTGGCAGCGAACAGATTACCACGCTTGACAATCAAAACACTACAACCCCATCCCTCTCTTTCTTCTCTTCCTCTGTGCCCTCTGCGCCTCTGCGGTTTAAAAATAAATCTAGTTCACAAATGAAAGAGTTAAATTTATTCACACCACCTAATTGTCCAGTTATGCTTGACTAATAAATCAATGATGAGTATAGTATATAAATAGCCCTACATAAAGGAGGCAGTATGGACTGCACCGAATACGCCGAAGCCAAGCGAAAAGCAGCTAAAAAAATTAGCGCCGACATTCGAGAACGCTGGAACAATCGCATCGTCACGCGAGGATTGCACTTGATGGGAGAAGCGGGGGCCGTGCAGTATTTATCTGATTATGGGCGCGGCATCGGTACGGCAAAAGTTATCGGTTTTGCACTGTGCGCGGAGTCGGAAGGATACCCCGAAATGGCGATCGGCTTTTGGAAAAGAGCGTTTGAATTGGAAACCGGAGAAAAGCCGATCGCCCTCAATACTCCAAACAATTCTACCACCAATCTTGCTCCTGCTGCAAAATCAACTTCCGCCCCAAAAATAGAGACTGTTAATAACCCCGTAGTTCCCGAATTGCCGCCGCATTTGCAGCCGGGAAGGATTGTGACAATGCAGCCAGTTGACGCGCCGAGTGAACGTTCTTACTACATCGAAAATCCCGATTATTGGGGACAGCCAAAACGCGACGGCAATCGAGTAGTGGTCATCGCGACGCCAGATAAAGTATACTACCAATCGCGATCGACTAACCTGCGGCAACAGGCATCGGTTGAAATTGAACAAGCATTAATCGACAAAGCCGCTAAAATGGGCATCTTTGTTTTAGACGGCGAACTGTATTACAAAAGCTGTACGGGCAGCGAACACCGCACCGGGGCGCAAGCTGCTACAGTTAATATTGAAAGCGGTTTTCCGACAACCCAGCCAACCGCAATTTATGCCATTTTTAAAAGTTTGTTTTTCAAAGGCAATGACTTAACTACCGTGGCAGAATCCGAACGAATTGCAGCGGGAGTTGAAGTTGGCAAAATGCTGGCGACTTTATCCCCAGCCTTTGAAATTGTACCGACATTTCGCACTACCGCCGAAAAACTCGTCCTGGCAAATCAGCAGGAATCTGAAAATAAAGAAGGCGAAGTTTGGGTGTTGCACAACTGCCAGTATGTCGGCGGCAAAGATGTTAAAAAATATCCGATGGTGAGGACTAAATACTGTCAAGAACACGATTTGTTTATTGTGGGTTTGACGGCTACAAAAGTGGCGGGGCGACCCTTTAGCGCCGTCAAAGTAGCGCAAGAAATTGATGGCAAATTAGTCCCAGTAGGAACCGTCGGAACCGGGTTTAGCGGGGAGGAAATGCAGGAAATTGCCCGACTCTACGAGGCTAACCCCAAAAGTGTCAAAATTAAAGTGCGATCGCAGGGTTTGACGGAAAGTGGCAAATTATGGCACGCACGATTTCTGGAGTTTTGTTAAATTTGTAGGAAACGGCAGTGCCGTTTCCCAGCCGGGTATGCGATTATTAACCAATAGTGTCAAATAAAAATATCGGAGGACACATCAATGTTTGTTAGCAAAAATAATTTCTACATTTCCCCAGAAGAGTACCTAGAAGGCGAACGAGTAAGCCCCATCAAACACGAATACAGACGCGGACACGTTTATGCAATGACGGGGGCAAAAAAACCTCATATTGTTATTGGTAGTAATTTAGTTCGGCTGCTGGGAAATCATCTTCTGAATACGCCATGCTTAGTTTTATCATCAGATATAAAAGTCCGACTGGAAAAGGCAAATTGCTATTACTATCCTGATGTAGCGGTGACTTGCGACGAAAGAGATACAAGTTCAACCGAAGACTTCATTTTATATCCATCTTTAGTAGTTGAGGTATTGTCGCCCTCAACTGCATCTTTTGACAGGGGCGATAAATTTGCCGATTACCAAACTTCGCCGAGTTTGCAAGAATACGTACTCATCACTCAATCTGAGATTAAAATTGAGTGTTTTCGACTCAATGCTGAGGGAAATTGGGCTTCTCAGACTTACCGACAAGGAGATAGAGTAGAATTTGTTAGTGCGAATTTTAGTTGTGCCATTAGCGAAATTTATCAAAAAGTACCCGGCCTCATATTGTGATGTATGAAAAACAACTTTCTTAGGTTCGTAGTGAGGAATGCAAGTCCTGATTCTGAGGACTTCATATGATGTCCGATCGATTAACCATAATATCTCGGTCAGGGCGGGTTTTTGAGATTGTCAATTATTGGCAGGTATTGTTGGTGAACCCGCCCCTACAAAAATCGATCTCGCTCTACCGGACATGATATCAGTCCTCACTACGAACCGAAACAATAGCTAACAAATAAAAAACAATGATTAAAATCTTACACCTTTCAGACATTCACATGGGAAGCGGCTTTTCTCACGGCCGGATTAATCCCGAAACCGGTTTAAATACGCGCTTGGAAGACTTCGCGGCGACGCTGAGCAAATGTATGGATAGAGCAATTTCTGAACCCGTAGATTTAGTCATATTCGGCGGCGATGCTTTCCCGGATTCGACGCCTCCACCGTTTGTTAAAGAGGCTTTTGCCCGCCAATTCAGCCGCTTGGTTGACGCGCAAATTCCGACGGTTTTGCTAATAGGAAATCACGACCAACATTCTCAGGGACAAGGTGGCGCGAGTTTGGGAATTTATCGGACTTTGGGGATACCTAAGTTTATTGTAGGCGATCGCCTGGACACTCACCTCATTCAAACCCGCAGCGGGCCCGTACAGGTGGTAACATTGCCTTGGTTGACTCGATCGACCTTAATGACGCGATCCGAGACTGAAAGCCTGTCTATGGGCGATGTTAACCAATTATTAACCGAAAAACTGACGATCGCAATGGAAGGCGAAATTCGCCGCCTCAACCCCGACATACCAACCGTACTTTTAGCGCACTTAATGGCAGATAAAGCAAGTCTGGGCGCCGAACGTTTTTTAGCAGTTGGCAAAGGTTTTAACATTCCTGTTTCCATGCTAACTCGCCCTTGTTTTGATTACGTTGCTCTCGGCCACGTACACAAACACCAAAATCTCAATGCTTCCAACAATCCGCCCGTAATTTATCCCGGAAGTATCGAACGAGTTGATTTTAGTGAAGAGAAAGAAGACAAAGGTTTTGTGTTAGTTAACTTGGAACGGGGAAAAGCAGAGTGGGAATTTTGCACTTTGCCAGTGCGGGTGTTTCAGACGATTAAAGTGAATGTTTCGGAATCTGAAAGCCCGCAAGCTGAGTTAGTTAAAGCTATTGGCAAGAAAGAGATACAAGACGCGGTTGTGAGATTGATTTACCAATTGCGATCGGAACAATTAGATCTCATTGATAACGCAGAATTGCACGCACTTCTCGGCGCGGCGCACAGCTACACAATTCAGCCGGAATTAGTCAGTCAGTTAGCAAGGCCGCGTTTACCCGAATTGAATGCTAATAATAGTATAGAACCGTTAGAAGCTTTGAAAACTTATTTAGCAAGTCGCGAAGATTTGAAAGATGTGGCTGAGAGTATGTTAGAGGCGGCGCAGGGTTTGTTGGGTGGTACGGAGGAAGTTTTGGTCGAATTTTAGGTAGAATTTTAGGTAAGATCGGGTATGTAAATTTTCCCTACCACACAATCTCAGAAACCGGGTTTCTTCCTATATTTTTCGTACTCAACCCAAATGATTCGCAGAAACCCGGTTTCTCCCTACCACTCATTTACTTAGGATCGCGAATTAAAGAACTTACAATTTTAATTGTTATTGTGGGATGGGCGTCCCGCCCGTCCAAAAAAGACGGGCGGGACGCCCATCCCACAAACTTGTGGAAGTTATTTAATTCTCATTCGTTAACTTCAACCATCCCAAAAACTTCCCCTATAACCAACCGAGTTCCATTCGCAAAATCCACCCCAGACTGCACCTTTTTCCCTGCCAACTGCACCTCCCGCAACAATAATAAACCATCACCGGTTTGGACGATCGCCCCCAACCCCTTCACAACCTTGACAACTTCCCCATTTGCGCCCGACAACTGATCCAAAACAGGCCATTCGCGTTCCAAAACCCTCAAATCTGGTGGTAATTGCAGCCAATATTCCGGCCCGACGGGCACAGTAGCTATCACCTTCAGAGAATTGCCACGAAAAGTCGTCGTGCAATCCGGGAAAAAGCCCCTAACTTGATTGTGAAGGTCGATCGCACTTTTCGACCAATCCAGCACATAATCCGCACTCTTAATCATCGGTGCGTAAGTCGCCTCAGCATCATCTTGAACAACAGCTTTAACCTTATCGTCTCTCAATTTTACCAAAGTTTCTATCAACAAATCCGCCCCAACTTCCGCCAACCTATCCGCCAAAGAATCAGCATTATCCAACAGCGAAATACCAGCAAAAGCCTTCAACAGCATCGCCCCAGTATCCATCCCAGCATCCATCAGCATAGTAGTAATTCCTGTTGTCTTTTCCCCGTCAAAAAGACAGCGCTGAATCGGCGCCGCACCGCGATACTTCGGCAAAATTGAACCGTGAACGTTAACGCAAGCCAAACTAGGAATATCCAGAATTTCTTGAGACAGAATTTGGCCGTAAGCCACCACCACAAAAACATCCGCCTCCGCTTCCCGCAACTTAGCAAGCGTTTCAGAATCCTTCTTAATGCGGCGCGGCTGCCAAACCGGGAGACTGTGATTTAAAGCCACATCTTTTACAGGTGAAGGCATCAATTGATTCCCTCTTCCTCGACGTTTGTCCGGCTGAGTCACCACACCCACAACCTCAAATTCTGGGTGACTCAGCAAACTGGATAAAGTAGGAACAGCAAAATCGGGAGTGCCAAAAAAAACAATTTTCATAGAGTTTTACTTATTTTGTACAATAATAACAACAAAACTACGCCATTAATTCATCCACCGCCACCCTAAATCCTGCCAAAACAACCTGAGTTGTCGCCACCTCACCAGGCTTGAACAAAACCACCTGACTTTGAGTAATTACTAACACCCAACTACTCTTAGGAAACAGCAGCCAAACTTCCAAACATCCCGATTCTAAATACTCCTGTGCCTTAGCAAAAACATCATCAGCAAGCAAAATCGCTAGGCGAAACAATCTCAGCTAGCAGCGGAAAACTCTGGGGCAAAACTGAAAACTCCCCAACTTGCGCCAACTGTTCAGGAGTAATATAAGATACATCGGGTATTCGCCCTTTTTTCATAGTTTGACAAGTAACTTCCACATAAACCTCGCCCCCTTGGCCGCTTGAGATCATGTAACTTCTCCAGTAATAATCTAGCTTTGATTGAATGCGGCGAGTTTTTGCAGTCATTCCCGGTTTCCCCACTACTTCTCCATTTACAAATTCTACAGGATGTTTGACTATAACTTTACCGTCCGCCCACTCCGTCCCGTCAGGAGGATTTTGCATCCATTCTTCCAAAGTTAAATCTAACTGTTCTACACTAGGAATTATCATCGGATTTACAGTTTTTAGTGTTCATCTCAATCTTATCATATCTGTCAGAGCATGGGAAGCCCGTCGAATCTCCTGCTGAAACTCAGCCGCAGCTTATTTGCCGACACCGCAGAACAAGAAAAATTTATTCATGCCGTCACCAATCCCCAAGCTTTTAATCCTGCCATCTTGTGGGTGCAACCAAAACCAACAGAAAACCCATTTAATCTCGAAATTCCAGTTTCTTGGCAACCCGAATTTGTAGATAGACTAGCCTTAGAATCCCAGCCGGGAAAACATTCCTTACATCAAGCAGGACATTACTACTGTCTCGACTTTTCCTCAATCTTCGCCGCCTCCACGCTGTTAACAATACCCCCGCCAATCAAACTAATCTTAGATATGTGCGCCGCCCCCGGAGGAAAAAGTATATTTGCCTGGAAAACATTAAACCCAGAATTGCTGTTGTGCAACGAAGTCATAGGCAAACGCATGGGAATGCTGATCTCTAATTTAAGACGCTGCCGAATTAACCCATCCGCCGCCGCCAACGTCGATTCAAAAATACTTGCCGAAAAGATACCACAAACTGCTAATTTAGTAATAGTAGATGCTCCTTGTACTGGTCAATCACTCTTAGCAAAAGGAGACAAAGCACCCGGCTGCTTTCATCATGTCACCATCAACAGCAATGCCAACCGCCAAAAAAGAATTTTAGCCAATTCTGCTAAAATTGTAGCGCCCCAAGGTTATCTTGCATACATGACCTGCACTTATTCAACCGCAGAAAATGAACAAGTCAGCGAATGGCTGTTAAGCAAATTCCCCGAATTTGGGCCAGTCACTGTTCCTCATTTAGAAAAATATCGATCGCACCTGACAGAAATTTCTTGCTATCGGATGTGGCCGCAAGATAGACTAGGAGCAGGAGCTTTCACCGTTTTGTTTCAAAACACCTCGGATGGAGAGAGAAATCAGCTACCTGCAGATTTTCGAGATTTAGCTCGTTTTACCAACCTCTCACTATCCGCGTTCATCGGCGGTTAAAAAAATCTTCTTCCCTGAATCCAACTAACAAATGATTTTATCCCAATTATCCAAAGCAATTAAAAAGCCACTCAAACTAGCGCTCGGCATTTTACTTACCTTAAATCTGCTAATATTAAGCGGCTGTCAAAACAGCACAACACCCGCATCAAAAAACGGCGAACCACTCGAACTCACACTGTGGCACGGCATCAATCCCCCCCCAAACCGCGACGTATTTCAAACCCTCACAGACCAATTCAACAAAACGCATCCCAACATCCAGATCAAACCAGTTTACATCGGTCAGCCCGACCAACAACTCCCAAAAATACTCACAGCAATAGTTGGAAATGCACCGCCGGATGTGCTGTGGAATGGCCCCTCAATTGCAGGAAAACTAGCAGAACTCGACGCAATTGAACCCTTAGAAAACTGGCTCGACAAATCGCCCCGGAAAGCCGAAATCGACCCGGCCCTCTTCGAGTCAATGGAACTTGGCGGACACACTTGGTCAGTTCCCCTAGGCACAAACAACGTCGCCATATTTTACCGTCCCAGCTTATTTGCAGCAGCAGGAATCAAAAAAGTGCCGCAGAATTGGGCCCAATTAAAGCAAGTAGCCCGATCGCTCACCCGAGATACCAACGGAGACGGCCGCACAGATCAACACGGCATAGTGCTCCCCCTAGGCAAAGGAGAATGGACAGTATTTACCTGGCTGCCATTCATGTTCAGCGCAGGCGGCGAATTCAAAGGCGAAATACCTCAAAGTCCTGTACCCCAAATAGATAATCCCGGTTCTCACGCTGCCTTAGAATTGTGGAGCGACTTGTTAAAAGAAGGTTCAGCAATATTGTCAGCACCCGAACGCGGTTACGAACTCGACAATTTCATCGCCGGGAAAGTGGCCATGCAAATCACCGGGCCGTGGACGCTAGCACAGTTGCAGCAAAGCGCGATCGACTACGCAGCAATGCCTTTACCGCTCCTCAAACGCCCTGCAGCCGTCGTCGGGGGTGAAAACCTATTTTTAATGAAAACCTCGCCAGAACGAGAGCGAGCAGCCCTAGTATTCTTAGAATACGTTATAGGTGAAGAATTCCAAACAGCATGGGCATTGGGAACAGGTTACTTACCCATTAACTTAAAATCGAGACAGAGCCAAGCTTATCAAAGCTTTGTGGAAAAAAACCCTGTTTTGCGAGTATTTTTAGAACAAATGAACTCAGCCAGAGCGCGACCCATTATATCAGGTTACTCCCGCCTGTCAGAAAACCTCGGTCGCGCCATAGAGGCAACCCTTCTCGGCGGCAACCCCCAAGATGCCCTTAAAGAATCTCAAGAGCGTTTGACACTAACCTTAGATATTGCAACAGCCAAAGAGAAATAGACCAGAAAAAATATTTTTATTAGCTGTAAATTATCCGCTTTCACTGTATTCGATCGCCAGACTTGAAGCGTCGATTAATTGGTTAAAAATCTAGTGAAAATCACTACCGCCTGCACTTCTAATCAGAAACCGTGTTTCGGGCCCCAAACTTACCTAAAAGCAGAGATTTTACGTCGCGTTTATGGGTATTTTAGGTATTTTAGGTATTTTAGGTATTATTGAGCATGGTGCAAAATGTTAGGGTGAATAGAGTTACGATCGCCCGACACAAAAAGACACCCACTGTCGCTCGGTAATAAATTTTTAACAAAAACCAAAAATTTACAAACCAATTGCTTAGCCATTAGAGATATATTTACAAAAAAGCGCTCCTCTCGAAATTCATGGGCAGATTTGATCCAACAAAAAAACCGAACCCTCAACGGCACCACAAAAAGTTAGCTCAAACGCTTCTCCCACTACCTACCACTCATGACCTACCATCACCTAATAGAAACATTTTCTCTACCCTGTGCCTGTCCCGTGCCACATACTGAGACCCCAACAACCGTCCACCTTTTCCCCAAACGACCATGCAGACAAAGTTCCTTAACGCAATCAAAGGACATTCCTGGCGGTACTTCCTCGCAGTAGGCGCGATCGCCCTGGTCTACTATTGGGCGTCGCAATTCGCCATTTCCAGCCTCACCCTCAGTTCAGAAATTTACCCGATGTGGCCGGCAGCAGGAATTGCCCAAGCAGCCCTGCTGCTGTTCGGGCGGCAACTGTGGCCGGGAATCGCGATCGGAGGCTTCCTGTTCAGCATGAGCGTACCGTCGGCCAACATCGGCACGGCATTGATCTCGGCAGGCGCCAGAACCCTGCAAGCGTGGACGGGAACTTATCTACTCCAGGGCATTAACTTTAGCGCCGGGCTCGATCGGCTCAAAGACGTTTTAGGAATAGTCGGACTAGCAGCCTTGGGATCTACCCTAATCAACTCCACCATCGGCAGCATCCTCGTAGGCCTGACCGGTTTATCTAGCTGGAGCAATTTTGGCACGATTTGGGGGACTTGGTGGGTAGGAGACGCTATGGGAATTTTGCTCGTCGCCCCGCTGCTGCTGACGTGGCAACAATTGCCCAAAGTCCCCACCCATCGCAAACAGATAGCTGAACGAGCGATTTGGCTGCTGCTGCTACTCGCAGTCGGCTGGCTCGTCTTTTGCTCCCGCACCCGCGCCGCCTACGCCCGCTATCCCCTCGAATACTTACCATTTCCCCTAGTAGTTTGGGCTGCCTTTCGATTCGGTCAACGCTACACCGCCCTCTCCAACTTCATCCTCTGCGGCTTCGCCATCTGGGGTATCGCCCGAGGCAGCGGCCCCTTCCTCAAACACGCCAGCAGTATCCCCCAAGCACTGTTATCCCTGCAAGCCTTCATCGCCGTCATCGCCGTCACCGGCTTAGTCTTAGCTGCCACCGTGGCCGAACGCCACCAAGCAGAAGCCTCCCTGCGCGCCAGCGAAGCCAGCCTCGCTAACGCCCAACGCATCGCCCAGCTAGGCAACTGGGACTTAGACCGCAACGCCCAGCAATTGCGGTGGTCAGAGGAAATTTACCGCATCTTGGGAGAGAAACCGGGAACTTTTGAACCCAGCCTGGAAGCCTTCTTGGAATACGTGCACCCGGAAGACAGAGAATTAGTCAGAACCTCGATCGAAGCCGCTTTATTTCAGCAACAGCCTTACAGCATCGACTACAGGCTCATACTGCCCGACGGTAGCAACCGCACAGTCTACGAACAAGCCGATGTCACCTCCCTCTACATCACCAGCACCGTCCAAGACATCACAGACAGAAAGCAAGCCGAAGCCGCCCTGCGTTCTTCAGAAGAAAGATTTTCCAAGGCCTTTCACGCCTCCCCAGTCGGGATCAGCATCTGCACCCTCACAGATGGATGCTTCCTCGATGCCAACGAAAGCTTTTTGCGCTCCGGGGGCTGGCTGCGGCACGAATTTATCGGCCGCACTCCCAGCGACTTAGGAATGTTGGTCAATTCAGAAGACGGGGGGCGGCTCGCCCAGATTTTGCAATCACAAAATTCGCTCAGCAACCAAGAAATCAAAATTCGCACCAAAGCCGGCGAAGTGCGCGACTGGCTGCTGTCAGTGGAACTCATCCACCTCGGCAGCACTCAGTGCGTTTTAATCATGACCACCGACATCACCGAACGCTTGCGTTCCGAAGAATTCCGCCGGGCCGCATTAGCCGCCGAAGCTGCAAATAGATCCAAAAGCATTTTTCTCGCCAACATGAGTCATGAACTCAGAACCCCCCTCAACGCCATCATCGGCTACAGCGAGCTCCTGCAAGAAGACGCCCGAGACCTTGGTGCCGAAGAGTTCATCGACGACCTCCAGAGAATTAACACGGCCGGCCAGCACCTACTCGCGCTGATTAAACATATTCTCGACTTGACCAAAATTGAAGCAGGCCGCATCGACTTCGACCTCGAAACCTTCACCATTTCAACTCTGGTTGAGGAAGTAGTGGCCACGATCGCGCCGATGGCACACAAAAATAGCAATATCCTAGAAATACAATGCCCCGAGGATATTGGGTCGATGCACACCGACAAAACTAAACTCCGGCAGTCTCTGCTCAACCTCCTCAGCAATGCCGCAAAATTTACTTGCTCCGGCGCGATTACCTTCGCCGTTACCCGATCCGTCGAAATCCCCGCCGACCCTGCAAAGAAAGGCAAAAAACTTGGAGCGTATAGAGGAGGTGGCCAAGCTGAAAATAGCTTGTCTCTCTTATCTTCCGCTCAAGATTGGATCATTTTTACGGTCACAGATACCGGCATTGGCATGACTCCCGAACAGTTAGCCAGAATCTTTGAGCCTTTCACCCAAGCCGATTCCTCAACTACTAAGAAGTACGGTGGCACTGGTTTGGGGCTGACGATTACTAAGAAATTCTGCGAAATGATGGGCGGAGACATTACCGCATTCAGCGAGGAGGACAAAGGTTCTACCTTTACCATTCGGCTGCCAGCTATTTTCACCGACCTTTCGATCTCAACCGAAAAGTCTGACCAATAATATTTTTTTACAGTTATTTTGATGCCTGTAAATTTTATTGGCCTCCGCAGTTTGCTGATTATTCCGCTAGCAGATAGGGAGATTTGGCCATAATTTATCACATTAAAAACGCTGTTAATTTAGTAGGTTTTTCTAACATAGAGTAATCTTAAATGACTCGGATTTTTTTTACCCCACCCCAACCCTTCCCGATCCCGCTCGATCGGGAGTAATAAATTCACAAATGATGTAGGATTGCTATAGAAGTAGAAGATGAGGGCGAGTTAGATAACCAGAATTCATTTATGAGTAAATACGAAAAGTCCTGAAATCGTTTCCGCTGGCATGGGAATAAGAATTTTTCCTGGCCAGTACCCTCGTCCGCGATCGTTTTTTGGCTGCCACCTAGTTTTTGAGGCTAAGTTCACTTGATAAATACTCCGAACAGTTTTTCTATGGCCCAAGGGCTTATTCTCGCTTGACTTTGATCGACTGTGGATAATTAAATCAATGTCAGATCCACCCCGGTCTTGCATTGAATTCGACTTTTTTATGTTTTTATGATCCTTGTCCTGTAAACCTTGTAGTGTCGTTACCACAACTTTCCTGAGTATTGACTTGATAAGATGATATTATTATTATTTTTGAGCGTGCTGCCGACATTCAGAGGATTAGTTGGTTGACAACCCTTAAAAGTTCTGATAATTAATATAACTAGCGCAGTTTGAAAGATTTTGGAGAGCAGAGATGATCCCTCGGCTTCTCAAGAAAACCTGTTATAGACTTCGATCGCGTACTTTTCCCCTAACCGTATACCTACATATATATACTATTAATTAAAAAGATATACTGTAGAAAGTTGCCTACAAAGCGCCAGAAAATATGCACCCCCACCTCCAGCGCCAACTCGAACAGCTCGGTTTAGTCGGCGAGTCTCCCCCTCCCACTGCTGAGCAGTGGCAGCTTTTATTAGAGCAGGTAAGTTGTAGCTATGACGGAGCTCTGAGTCAGCAAGAACTTCAGCAGCAGGATGGCTTGAACTCGGAGACGGTGGCTCTCAAGGATTTAACTGACTCGCCCCAGTCCCCTCAAGACTCTCCAACAGCTTCAGAATTCGATCGACTGCGGGCGAGTGTCAACAGTTGGGGAGCGGGATTGTGTATCCTTGACGCAAAGGGCTGTGTAATCTCGGTGAATCCAGAGGCCGAACGCTTGCTGGGGTGGCGAGAGTCGGAACTTGCAGGCGTTTCCCTGCTAGAGCGCATCGGGAAGCAAAACAAAGGCAACAAATCCCAAGTTTTGACGGCTCCGAAACAGTCGCCCAGCAAGAGTGAAGATAGGCCGATCGCACCTACACTAGATTTACAACAGGCGATCGCTTCCGGTCAACCTTGCAACAATTGGGACGACGAGTTTTTGTGTCGCGACGGCAAGATTTTACCAGTTTCCTATTTTTTTCATCCTGCAGTAGAGGGCAGAGAAATATCAGTCTTGGTGTTTTTTGACATTTTTGACATTGACATTAGAGAACACAAGCAATCGCTCTCGATACTGCAAGCAGTTCTAAAATCTACAGATGCAGGAATTCTGGCGGTTGACAGAAACAGCAATATATGTAATTATAATCAGAAATTTCTAGAGATGTGGGGTTTGTCCGCCAGCCAAGGAAACTTGAGCCGATCGACCTTCGGCACAGTCAAAAAAACGATCGAAACAGGATTCCCCTTCGACAGGGAACAATTAAAAGACCCGCAAGGATTTCTCCAAAACGTGCTCAAAGTGTCTGCAGATTCAGATACTCAAATCAGCGAATTATTAGAATTTAAAGACGGAAGAATTATTGAATTAAATTCGTTGCCCTCAAAAGTTGGAGCGAAAACAATCGGTAGAGTCTGGAGCTTTCGAGACTTTACCGAACTCAAAAAAGTAGAACAATCTTTGCAGTATCGAATAGAAGTCGCTCAGTTGATTGCCCGTTTGTCAACCCATTTCATCAGCCAGCCCTTATCAGAAATAGACAAAGGCATCGATCAAACCCTGGAAGCGATCGCCACATTGAGCGGGTTTGACCGCAGTTACATCTACCTGTTATCATTCGACAAAACCCGCGCCGACAAAACCTACGAGTGGTGCGGCGAAAGCATTCCGGCAGTCAAAAACAGCACCGACAAACCAATAGACATCGCACAAATCCCTTGGATTGCAGAAAAGCTCGATCGCGCCGAATGCCTCTCTATTCCAGAAATTGGCGAACTCCCGCCCTCAGCAATCGCCGAAATTGCCTATTTTATCGGTCAAAATCCAGCCCAATTCCAGACAGACTCCCCATCCCAAACAGTCAATCAAACAGCAATCGCCTCAATACCTGCAATGGGCGCTTCCCTAAATAATTTAGAATCACAAAAACCGCTAAAAAATATCCAATCGCTGATAATTATTCCCCTAATTGGTTGTAGTAAAAACCTAGTAGGATTTCTCGGATTCGAGGGCTTAAAGCAAACAGCAGGTCGAGCAACCGAAATATCCACACAGCTAAAAATGGTAGGAGAAATGCTCGCCAATGTCCTAGAGCGCAAGCGAGCAGAAGCAGCCTTGAGACAATCCGAAACAAAATACCGCAGCATCTTTGAAAACGCAGTCGAAGGCATATTCCAGACAACGCCGACCGGGTACTACCTCAGCGGCAATAGCGCACTAGCTCGAATTTACGGCTACGAATCCAGTACCCAAATGCTCGCCGAACTCACCGATATCAACCGTCAATTTTACGTTAACCCCAATCGGCGCGCCGAGTTTATAGCCCTATTGGGCGCGCGCCGCCAAGTGGCAAAATTTGAATCCCAAATATACCGCCGAGACGGTAGCACGATATGGATTTCTGAAAACGCCCGCAGCATCTGCGACGAAAACGGCAGGGTTTTGTACTACGAAGGCACAGTCCAAGACATCACCGATCGCAAACAGGCAGAATCCGCCATGCAGTTGGCCCTAGAAGCAGCAGAATCAGCCAACCGGGCAAAAAGCACATTTCTCGCCAACATGAGCCACGAACTTCGCACACCCCTCAATGCCATCATCGGCTACAGCGAAATGCTCCAAGAAGAAGCCGAAGAATTGGGCGATGAAGCTTTCGTCCCCGACCTCGAAAAAATCTGCAGCGCCGGCAAACACCTGCTGTCCATGATTGACGACATCCTAGATATTTCTAAAATTGAAGCAGGCCGAATGGATCTCTACTTAGAAACCTTCGACATCCATAGCTTAATTGAAAGTGCTGTTGCCACGGCAAGGCCGCTGGTAGAGAAAAACGGTAATACCCTAGAAGTGTACTGTCCAGACAACCTCGACACCATGCACGCGGACATGACCAAAGTGCGGCAAGTGCTGCTTAACTTGCTCAGCAACGCTGCCAAATTCACACAAAACGGGAGAATTGTGATCGGAGTGGAAAGAATTAAAAATGAACAATTAAAAATGAAAAATCAAGAGGAATCTTCCCAAATTTTAATTTCCAACTCCGAATTTTTAAGTTTCCGCGTCGCCGACACCGGCATCGGCATGACACAAGAGCAATTGGAGCGAGTTTTCCAACCTTTCACCCAAGCTGATGCCTCGACTACCCGCGAGTACGGTGGCACCGGTTTGGGACTAGCAATCAGCCAGCGCTTCTGTCAGATGATGGGTGGCAGCATTGAGGTCAGCAGCACCTTGGGCTCCGGCACCACTTTCACCGTGATCTTGCCCAGCGCCATCAAACAGCCGGAAATCCCCAACAAAGTCCACGACAGCACTAGCCCTCTGGACGCCCCCGCGGTCGGCACGGTGCTGGTAGTGGACGACGACCCGATCTCGCGGGATTTAATCCAGCGCACCCTCAGTCGCCAAGGACTGCACGTAGAAGTCGCCGGCGGTGGCGAGCAAGCTCTCCGGCTCGCTAAGCAACTACGGCCAGACGCCATTACCCTGGATGTGATCATGCCCGGAATGGACGGCTGGGCGGTACTTTCAGCGCTGAAGGCAGATCCTGACCTTGCCGAAATTCCCGTAATCCTGCTATCCTTTGTGGGCAACAAAAGCCTCGGCTTTGCATTGGGTGCCTCGGACTACCTCACCAAACCAGTGGACGGCAAACGGCTGGCTGCCTTGTTGAACAAGTACCGACGCGACCAAGACGGCGTTGCAAGTAACAATTTGACCTGTCAGATTCTAATTGTGGAAGACGACGTTGCCACGCGCGAAATACTGCGATGCGTACTAGAAACACAAGGCTGGGCAGTAACGGAAGCTGATAGCGGACGCGCTGCTCTCGATCGGCTAAAAGTTGCTCGCCCGCACCTGATATTACTGGATTTGATGTTGCCAGAAATGGATGGTTTTGAGTTGATCGGGGAAATTCGTAAATCCCATTCGGGAGATCCTATACCGATTGTTGTGATCACGGGGAAAAACTTGACACCTGCAGAAAGCCAGCAGCTAAACGGCTACGTCGAGCGGGTACTACAAAAGGGAGTCTACAGTTGCGATACTTTGTTGCACGATGTTCGCTCTATAGTAAATGACAGGTTCGATCGCAGGTACGACTCGAAAGGCAAGGAGAACACCAATGGCTAAAATCCTGTTGGTCGAAGATAACGAAATGAACAGGGATATGCTTTCCAGGCGTCTGGCCCGCAAGGGACACGAGGTCTTTATTGCTGTTGACGGTGCTGAGGGGGTGTCGATGGCGCTCGCGAAAGTACCAGATTTGATTCTGATGGATATGAGTCTGCCGGTTCTAGACGGGTGGCAAGCAACGCAGCAAATTAAGGCGGCTCCTGAAACTAGCAGGATTCCGGTGATTGCGCTGACGGCTCACGCAATGGCGGGCGATCGTGAAAAGTGTCTTGCTGCAGGCTGCAATGACTATGACACTAAACCGGTCGAGTTTCCCCGACTTTTGGGTAAAATTGAAACTCTTCTGAAAGAGGCCCTGACATGAAAGGTGACGAGGGCAGCGTGCTGGTTGTTGACGACAATGAGGTAAACCGCGATTTGCTGGCCCGCCGACTTCAGCGTCAAGGCCATGTGGTGACTGTTGCTGAAGATGGTCTGCAAGCTCTGGAAATGTTGCGAAGCGTTCCTTTTGATTTGGTTCTGCTAGACATTATGATGCCGCAAATGAACGGCTATCAGGTACTCGAAAGTCTGAAGGCGGACGAGAATTTGCGCTACATCCCGGTGATTATGATTTCGGCGGTGGACGATATCGACAGTATCGTTCGGTGTATAGAGTTGGGGGCGGAGGATTATCTTTCTAAACCGTTCAATCCGGTATTGCTCAAGGCTCGGATTAGCGCTTGTCTGGAAAAGAAGCGGCTGCGAGATAAGGAACAGGCCTATTTACATGAGTTGGCTCAGGAAAAGGAAAAGTCCGAGCGTTTGCTGTTAAATATTTTACCGAAGGCGATCGCACAGCGCCTGAAACACGGGGAAATTACGATCGCAGACAGTTTCGCTGAGGTAACAGTGATGTTTGCCGATTTGGTCGGTTTTACTAAGCTTTCGGCTCATTTATCGCCGGCCCAATTGGTGGAGTTGCTCAACGAAATTTTTTCGGCTTTTGACGAGTTGGCCGAGCGCTACGGACTTGAGAAAATTAAGACGATCGGCGATGCTTATATGGTGGTTGGCGGTTTGCCGACGCCCAGCGAGGATCACGCCGAGTCGATCGCGGAAATGGCGCTGGAAATTCAAGCAGCAATGACTAAGATGCGTACCAAGGGAGGTCAGCCGCTCAGCATTCGCATCGGCATCCACACAGGCCCGGTGGAAGCTGGGGTAATCGGTACTAAAAAATTTACTTACGATTTGTGGGGAGATACGGTAAATACAGCTTCCCGGATGGAATCTCAAGGCGTCCCCGGCAGCATTCAGGTGACAGTTGCTACCTACGAGCGCTTGCGGGGTAAGTACGTTTTTGAGGAGCGCGGCGTGATTCCAGTGAAGGGGAAAGGCGATATGATGACTTATCTGCTTGTGGCCCGAAACGCTTAATTAATCATTGGGCATTGGGCATCGGGTATCGGTAACTAATATCCACAGTCAACAGTCAACAGTCAACAGTCAACAAATCATCAAATGAGCGTAAATTCTAATCTCTTAATGTACGCCCAATGGGCGGGAATTCTGACAGTAGCTTTGGCTATTTTAACAGTTATAGCATTTATCTTCAAATGGGGTTTTCGCTTCCGATTGGTAGGAGTGACAAGCTTTATGGGAGTAATTGCTGCGAGTATATTTGGTCTGGGTTTGGGACTGTTTTCCCGCACAGAAATTCCCGGTGCGGTGCGCTATTCTTTAGTTTACGATACTGGCGGCGCTCAAACAGTAGTTACTGTGCCACCTACGATCACCGAATCAGAATTAGAAGCAACGATGCGGCAAGCGGCTGCGGATTTGTATTCTCCAGGGCGCTCTGGGCGGGGCAGAGACTACATGACCATCCGGGTTCGTACAGTGGTACATCCTGAACCTGGGCTGTCGCAGCCGCTGTTTTTGGGCGAGGTGAGGCGATCGATCGCGACTCGTTATGATGACAAAATGGCGATCGAAATCTTCCCCGAAAAAGTTGCTATTCTGAAAAAATATCAAGCTTAAAAGTAGTGATTGTTGGGTGCGCCATCTGCACCCAGCCTTTTGCATAGATTCGATCGCTCTTATTATAATTATCTGGGTTTATCCGTGTTAATCTGCCTTAAATCTGCGGTTGAGCCTATAAAAAACCAAAAATACTAAAAAAAATTTATGACTCAAAATACAGAACAACTACTAACAGACCTCACCGATGCCTTTAACCCATTTTATCCATTACCAGCAGGCGACCCGCAATATGTTGACTGTCAAGAAGTGCGAGGAGATGACAATATTACTCTAGACTTGGGCCGCAACATTCAGCGTTCCAAACAGATGACTTATCAGTTATACGCCGGACATCGGGGGGCGGGAAAGTCAACCGAATTGCTGCGCCTAGAGGATCATCTAAAAAAACAAGGTTATTTCGTCGTTTATTTTGCTGCTGACGAACAAGATATCAATCCCGAAGATACAGAATATACAGATATTTTGCTCGCTTGCACCAGGCACTTTTTAGAAGCAATTAAAGATGCTGACCCAAAACCTTTGCGCGATTGGATGGAAAGCCGCTGGAACGATTTAAAAGATTTAGCCCTGTCAGAAGTATCTTTTGAAACATTGAGCTTAGAGATGCAAATTTCTCAGTTTGCCAAGCTGACGGCGAATGTGAGAAACGAACCGAGTTTGCGCCAAAAAATTCGAGAAAAAGTTAATCCCTACACATTAACCCTGATTGATGCGTTGAATGAGTTTATTCTGAATGCTAAAAATAAATTGCCCAGCAAATATTCACAAGTGGTTGTGATAGCCGATAATTTAGATCGGATTGTGCCGTTTTCCAAAGACCCAGGGGGACGTAGCAATCTCGATGAAATTTTCTTAGACCGCAGCGAACAACTCAAAGCTTTAAAATGTCACGTAGTTTACACCGTACCGATTTCGATGGTGCATTCTAACCGCGCTGCCGATTTAAGCAATAATTATAGCAATCCTCCCCAAGTGCTACCGATGATTATGGTACGCAGACCCAGCGGTGAAGTTCACCCGCCGGGACTTGCTAAAATGAAAGAGTTGATTGAGAAGCGAGTAAAACAAGTTGATCCGCATTTATCTTTAGAAACCGATTTTTTTGACACCGCAGAAACTCTAGAAGGGCTGTGTTTGATGAGTGGAGGTCATGTCAGGAATTTGATGTTGATGATGCAAGAAGCTATCAAGAAGACGGATAATTTGCCCATTACTGCGAAAGCAGCGAAAAGGGCAATTACGAACCTGCGGGATGTTTACCGCAAAACTGCCGGACAAAATGAATGGTCTATTTTAGCAAAAGTATCTCTTTCTCGTCGGATACTGAATGACGAACAGCACCGCAATTTGCTATTTAGTCGCTGTATTTTGGAATACAGATACTTGGATGAAGAAGAAGAAATGCAGTCTTGGTATGATGTTCACCCGCTAATTAAAGGCATTCCGGAATTTAAGGAAGCAGTCGCACTACTTCAGCCATGAAACCAGAATCAATTGATTGGGACGAAGATTTACCGCCCGCAGAACCGGAGGAAGAATATCGAGATCTGATACGCGCTATCAAGCGGACAAAAGGCTTTAGCTTGTTATTTGTGGAGTGTTCCCCGGCGGAGGGAGAACGCTGGATTGCTAGAGTTAAAACAGATATTTCGCAGCAAAAGATTGAGGTTTTGCGGCTGAAGGAATCGGTTTATGATTTTTACAATCTAATTGAAGAGTTGCCAAATCGCGATCGCATCAATGTCCTATTCGTCCAAGGTTTAGAATATTCACTTTATGAATACGAACAAGAGAAAAAGGATCTCGGCTGGGAAAGTAAGGATATTTACTCTTACAGTTGGCGGGGAGTGCCGCCTGTTTTAATTAATTTAAACCAGCAGCGAGAACGATTTCGAGATAATTTTAAAATCTGTTTTGTTTTTCTGTTGCCTAAGTTTGCTATTGATTATTTTATTCAGCGGGCGCCGGATTTCTTTGATTGGCGATCGAGTTTATTTAAGTTGTCAATGGATAAAGAACTGCTGCAACTGGAATCAATACTAGCTTGTTCAGAAAGAGGAAAAAAAGAAGATTATTTGTCCCTAAGTCCCGAAGAAAGAAAACGGGAATTGGTGAAACTTCAAACTTTAATTGATGAAGAGCGGCAAACATCAGAACAAAAAGCTGAATTGTTTTTGGAACAAGCTTTATTGTATTTATCAGAGGAACAATATGCAAAGGCCCTCGCCTCTTATGACAAAGCCTTAGAATTCAAACCAGGTAAACACGATGCCTGCTACAATCGGGGCTATGCACTGTATAAATTAGGCAGGTTGGAAGAAGCTATCGCCTCCTACGACAAAGCCTTAGAATTCAAACCAGATTTTTTTCACGCCTGGTACAATCGGGGCAATGCACTGTATAAATTAGGCAGGTTGGAAGAAGCGCTCACATCCTACGACAAAGCCTTAGAATTCAAACCAGATAAACACGATACCTGGTACAATCGGGGCCTTGTACTGCGTAATTTAGGCAGGTTGGAAGAAGCGAGTGCCTCCTTCGACAAAGCCTTAGAATTCAAACCAGATGACCACGAAGCCTTGTACAATAGGGGCAATGCACTGTATAATTTAGGCAGGTTAGAAGAAGCGATCGCCTCCTACGACAAAGCCTTAGAATTCAAAACAGATTACCACGAAGCCTGGTACAATCGGGGCGTTGTACAGCGTAATTTAGGCTTCTTGGAAGAAACGATAGCCTCCTACGACAAAGCCTTAGAATTCAAACCAGATAAACACGAAGCCTGGAACAATCGGGGCAATGCACTGTATAAATTAGGCAGGTTGGAAGAAGCGATAGCCTCCTACGACAAAGCCTTAGAATTCAAACCAGATAAACACGAAGCCTGGGACAATCGGGGCCTGGTACTGCGTAATTTAGGCAGGTTGGAAGAAGCGCTCGCCTCCTACGACAAAGCCTTAGAATTCAAACCAGATAAACACGAAGCCTGGAACAATCGGGCCAGTGCACTAGATGATTTAGGCAGGTTGGAAGAAGCGCTCGCCTCTTACGACAAAGCCTTAGAATTCAAACCAGATTACTCCGACGCCTGGAACAATCGGGGCATTGCACTGGGTAATTTAGGCAGGTTGAAAGAAGCGATAGCCTCCTTGGACAAAGCCTTAGAATTCAAACCAGATTATTCCGACGCATTTTATAAGAAAGGTTACTGCTATGCCCTGGAAGGTAAAGTTAACTTATCTATTCAAAACTTTCTGCAAGCTGTCAAATTGAAGCCTGAAAAATACCCATTGCTCGCAAAAATTACTTGGATATTGACAGCATTCGATCGCATACTCGGTTTCAAGCCTTAATTCAAGGATAGGGACTTATCGTTGGGTGGGGGCGGGTTTATGAGGTTGTTAGTTATTGGCAGAAATTGTTGGCGAACCCGCCCCTACAGCATCACAAATACACACTATTTCTTAGTCTCGCGTTGCGCGGACTTGGTTTGTGTAGACGCGGTTTCAACCGCCGGGTCATCTGAATAAATAGTATAATTAAACTTAAGATACTTCTCGGAGACAACTACTATGCAAGTCACAACCGCAGAAATTATTTATCCTTCCAGCGACGGTCAACCAATGGCAGAAAGCACAATTCAATATGAATTAATTGTCAAAATCAAAGAAGGTTGCGAATCGCTGTTTAAAGATGACCCAAACGTTTTTGTCGCCGCCGATTTACTGTGGTATCCCGTTGAAGGGAAACCGGAAATTTCTCAAGCACCTGATACGATGGTGATATTTGGGAGGCCAAAGGGCGATCGCCTTTCCTACATACAATATCGAGAGGATAATATTGGCCCTCAAGTCGTTTTTGAGATTCGCTCCCATAACGACAGCAACACTAAAATGAATAAAAAACTTTCATTTTACCAGCGTCATGGGGTTGAGGAGTATTACCTTTACGATCCACAAATAAATGAACTGGAAGGTTGGCAAAGAATTGAGGGAAATTTAGAAGTTATTGAGCCGATGGAGGGATGGATTAGTCCGAGATTAGGTGTGCGATTTGAGTTGGGAGAAGATGGGTTAGAAATTTATCGACCTAATGGAGAAAAGTTTCTTTCCTATGCGGAATTAGAAGAAGAGAGGTTATTAGATCGTCAGCGCCTACAACAAGCAGATCAAAGAGCCGAACAAGCAGACCAAAGGGCAGAACGTTTAGCAGCTAAACTGCGCGAATTGAACATCGATCCCGATAGCATTTAACCGCGAATAAATGCTCAGAAGCCCGGTTTGTTTGAAAAATATGGTTGGTGGCGATCGCGCTTATTTGTGCTTTTAACGTAATCCTGTCAGCCCGATCGCCCTTTCCTCTTTTCTACGCAGTAATATAAAAAAAATAGTATTAATCTATACCTACAAATCCCCGATGTAGGATTATATTGAAAAAAATTGAAAAAGTCCCCAAATTCCTGTAAAATTGCCATAAATAACCAAATAGTCGCGATCGAAAGCACTCAAGAGCGAAAAAGATCGCATATAAAAAAGAAAAGAATCAATTAGACAAAAAATAATGAGGTGAAACCCCTTGCAAAAATTAGCCAGCATAGAAAAGCCGATCGACTCAGGGGAAAAATCCATAGCAGTCAACACCCAAAAGGCTCAAACATTGTACGATCGCGGCAACGCCCTAGAAGCAATGGGACGATTCCAAGCTGCGATCGAATCTTGGGAAGAAGCGATCGAACTTGAACCAAAATTTTATGAAGCGTGGTACAACCAAGGCGTAGCCCTCAAAAAATTGGGGCAGCTAGAAGAAGCGATCGCAGCCTACAACAAATCCATACAAATCAAACCAAACAATCCCGAAGCGTGGTATAATCGTGCCAACGTTTTGCGGAAGCTCAACAGACTCTCAGAAGCGATCGCATCCTACGAAAAGGCGATCGCACTCAACCCCAGCTACCCCGAAGCTTGGACGAACCGCGGCAACACCCTCGTCAGCTTAGAAAAATTATCAGAAGCGATAGCCTCCTACGAGAAAGCTATAGCCATCAAACCAGACTACTGCGAAGCTTGGTACAACAAAGCATTTGCCCTGAGAAAATCAGACCAAAATACAGCCGCGATAACTTCTTACGATAAAGCGATCGAACTTAAACCAAACTTGCCTCAAGCCTGGTACAACCGCGGCTTAGCCCTAGCCGATGAAAAACTCTACCCGGAAGCCGTCGCCTCCTACGACAAAACCCTGCAACTGCGGCCGAATTCCGCCGAAGCCTGGAACAAACGCGGCACGGCGATCGCACAAATGGGACAATTTGAATCAGCGATCGCATCCTGGGACAAAGCCCTCGCACTCAAGCCAAACGACAGCGAAACCTTTTACAACCGCGGCTTAGCCTTCGCCAACTTACAACGCTTTGAAGAAGCAATAGCCTCTTGGGATAAAACCCTAGAGTTGCAGCCAGACAACACCGAAGCCTGGTACAACCGCGCCGTCGCCCTCAAAAAAATTCAACGCTTTACCGAAGCGATCGCCTCCTACGATAAAATCATCGCACTCAAACCCGACGATCCCAATCTCTACTATCAAAAAGCTTGCATTTACGCCCTGGAAAAACAAGCAGGCGAGCTCACAAACAGCCAGGAACTTGTTGCCACCAGCATCCGGCTGGCGATCGAAAACTTATCCAAGGCGATCGAACTCAATCCGCATAAATACCGGGAATTGTGCAAAAATGACTCTAAATTGCGTACAATACGGGAAGAAGTGCGGTTTTTAGCTTGATTTCAGGGTAGCTATGATTGATGGAGACGGATGCCGCACTGCAACCTTTGTAGGTAAAACAGCACCATAAACCCCAATCATGCAAACCCTAGATAAAACTCAAGCAAAATTCGCTCAACTGGCAGCCCACCTCAGAGAAGTTAACGACATCGAATCAGCCTCGTCGCTGCTGCATTGGGATCAATCAACTTATATGCCCCCCAAAGGTGGAAGTGCCAGAGGCCGCCAGTTGGCTACTCTCAAACAAATATCCCACGAAAAATTTACAGATCCAAAAATAGGTGAACTCCTAGAAGACTTGCGTTTCTACGAACAAACCCTCCCCTACGACTCCACCGCAGCCAGCCTGATCCGCATAGCCCGCAGAGACTACGATCGCGCCGCCCGACTCCCGGCAACCTTCATGTCCGCACTCTGCCGCCACCAAGCCGACTGCTACGAAGCTTGGGCCGCGGCCAGGGCAGCCAACAACTTCGCAGCCGTCGAGCCGTATCTCGAAAAAACCCTAGAATTAAGCAGGCAATACGCCGACTTTTTCCCCGGCTACGAACACATCGCCGATCCTTTGATCGATCGTAGCGACTACGGCATGAAAGTATCCCTGCTGCGCCCGCTTTTCGCCCAACTGCGTCAAGAATTAGTGCCGATAGTCGAAGCCATCACCTCCCAACCTCCCGCCGACGACTCCTGCTTGCACCAAGACTTCCCCGAATTGCAACAACTAGAATTCACTCGCAAAGTTGTAGAACGCATGGGGTTCGACTTCCAACGGGGACGGCAAGACACCACCCTGCACCCGTTCATGACCAACTTCTCCATAGACGACGTGCGAATTACCACCCGCGTCTATGAAGACCACTTGGATCAAGCTTTGTTCAGCAGCATCCACGAAGCCGGACACGCCCTCTATGAACTCGGAAATTCCCCGGAATTTGAAGGTACCCTTCTGGCAGGTGGCATTTCCTCCGGCGTCCACGAAAGTCAATCGCGACTTTGGGAAAATATGGTCGGGCGCAGCCGCGGTTTTTGGGAATGTTTCTACCCGCAACTCCAAGGCGTATTTTTGCGACAGTTGGGACACGTATCCACTGACGCATTTTACCGGGCAATTAACAAAGTCTCGCGATCGCTCATCCGCACCGATGCCGACGAAGTAACCTACAACCTCCACGTCGCCATCCGCTTTGACCTAGAATTGGCAATGGTAGAGGGAAAACTAGCAGTGCGAGACCTCCCCGAAGCCTGGAACGAACGCTATAAAACCGACCTCGGCGTTGTCCCCCCCAGCGACAGCGAAGGCGCGATGCAAGATGTTCACTGGTATGTTGGTACGATCGGCGGAATGTTCCAAGGTTACACCCTCGGCAACTTGATGAGCGCCCAATTCTACGAAACAGCAGTAAAAATCAATCCTGAAATTCCCGTAGAAATAGAACAAGGCAATTTTAGCGTACTCCACAACTGGCTAAAACAAAACATCTACCAGCACGGCCGTAAATACACCGCTGTCGAATTGATCGATCGGGTTACAGGTTCACCTTTAACTATCGATCCCTTTATCCGTTACATTCGCCACAAATACGGGGAGTTTTATGTCATTTGAGGGATAGCAACTTCACTTTGCAGACTTTAAAATTACAAAAAAAGTAGCCGCTTAAAAAAAAGGGCGATACTGTTTGAGTATCGCCTAATTTCACAGCGGAAATCAAAAGTCTTAAATAAGGGAGTATGTATGTCTGAACTCTTTCAGGCTGTTATCGCCAGCGACGAAAAAACCGACTTGCGTCAGTTTGTCAGCGATTTACGCGCTTTGGGAAACAAATATTTACTGCGAAACGACATAGTTAACGCTTTTGCCGCTTACTGCACCAAATACGAAAAGCCCGAACAGTTCCATCAATCTTCTCTTTTAAGCAAACTGATTTACTACGTTCAGGAAATTATTCTCGAAGATGGCAGCCTTTGCGTCCTGCTGCGACCAAAAATTGCTAGTATGGAAATAGTGCGAGTTGCAGACGACTTGACTGTTGAGCAGATGACAGTGCAAGAATCGCTCGACGTGCGCGATCGCTACGTCAACCACTTTCACCCCCAAGAAGGCGACATTCTCGAACTAGATTTCGGCCCTTTTTACGATTATTCCCCCACAATTCGCGACCCCAAAAACATCGGCAAAGGAGTGCAATTCCTCAACCGATACCTGTCCAGCAAACTGTTTCAAGACCCCAGACAGTGGCAGGAAAATCTATTTAATTTCTTGGGTCTTCACCGCTACAACGGCCTACAATTACTAATTAACGATCGCATAAAATCCCAAGAACAACTTTCCGAACAAGTCAAAAAAGCCCTCACATTTGTCAGCGATCTTTCTGAAGAAGAACCCTACGAGAGATTTCGACTGGTGCTGCAATTGATGGGTTTCGAGGCAGGTTGGGGAAATACCGCCGCCCGCGTGCAAGAAACCCTAGGAATTCTTGACGAATTAATTGATTCCCCCGATCCGCAAACCCTAGAAGCATTTATTTCTCGCATCCCGATGATTTTCAAAATCGTCCTAGTTTCTCCTCACGGCTGGTTCGGCCAAGAAGGAGTTTTGGGGCGACCGGATACGGGAGGTCAGGTAGTTTATGTCCTCGATCAAGCCAAAAGTTTAGAGAAACAACTGCAAGAAGACATCCATCTTGCCGGTCTCGATAGTTTAGGCGTCAAACCTAAAGTAATTATTCTCACCCGGTTAATTCCTAACAGCGACGGTACGCGCTGCAACGAACGTTTGGAAAAAGTTCACGCCACAGAAAATGCTTGGATTTTGCGGGTTCCCTTCCGGGATTTCAATCCTAAAATGACTCAAAATTGGATTTCGAGATTCGAGATTTGGCCTTACTTGGAAACTTACGCGATCGATTCAGAAAAAGAACTGCTGGCTGAGTTTCAGGGAAAACCAGATTTAATTGTCGGCAACTATTCCGACGGCAACTTGGTAGCGTTTTTGCTGTCTCGCAAACTCAAAACTACTCAGTGCAATATTGCCCATGCGCTGGAAAAATCTAAATATTTGTTCAGCAATCTCTACTGGCAAGAATTAGAGGAAAAATACCATTTTTCGATGCAATTTACTGCTGATATAATTGCCATGAATGCAGCTAATTGTATTGTCAGCAGCACCTATCAAGAGATTGTGGGCCAACCCGATAGTGTCGGTCAGTACGAATCTTACCATTGTTTTACCATGCCGGATTTGTACCACGTTGTGAACGGGATTGAACTGTTCAGCCCTAAATTCAACGTAGTACCGCCGGGAGTCAACGAAAGTGTCTACTTTCCCTACACGCGGATAGAAGACCGGGTGCAAGGCGATCGCGATCGACTCAACGAACTACTATTTACTCTAGAAGACCCGGAACAAGTCTTTGGCAAACTCGACGATCCGCAAAAGCGCCCTTTATTTTCGATGGCGCGGCTCGATCGCATTAAAAACCTGACAGGCTTAGCAGAATTGTTCGGAAAAAGCCAGGAATTACAAGAAAAATGCAACTTAATTCTAGTAGCTGGCAAGTTGCGGGTCGAAGAAACCGACGACTACGAAGAAGCAGAAGAAATTAAAAAGCTCTACGCCATTATCGACCAATACAACCTTCACGGTAAAATTCGCTGGCTGGGAGTGAGGCTTTCCAAAAGCCTGTCGGGCGAAATCTACCGGGTAATCGCCGACGCCCAAGGTATATTTGTTCAGCCAGCATTATTTGAAGCTTTCGGCTTGACAATTCTCGAAGCAATGATTACGGGTATTCCCACTTTCGGGACGCAGTTTGGCGGCCCGCTGGAAATTATTCAAGATGGCGTAAATGGGTTTTATATCAACCCGACAAACCACGAGGATACCGCCCAAAAAATTATCGATTTTTTAGCGAAATGCGAACACAATCCCAACTATTGGTATGAAATTTCAACGCGAGGAATTGACCGAGTTTACAGCACGTATACCTGGAAAATTCACACTACCAAGCTGCTGACGCTGGCTCGGACTTACGGTTTCTGGAACTACTCGTCCAAGGAAAACCGCGAAGATATGCTCCGTTACATAGAATCGCTGTTTTATCTGATTTACAAGCCAAGAGCCAAGGCTTTATTGGCAGAACACGCAAATCGATAAGCCGCGAGTTTGGCTTTTTCTATCAAATCCGTTGGTATCGGAATTATTCATTTCTCTCTTCCCTTTCTCTGTATCCTCTGGGTCAAGAGGGGGTTTAATAATTCCGATACAACTGAGATGTTGCACCATTCTCGCTTAACAGGCAAGATGCCTGTTCCACAAGAAAATTCATCTCTTGTGGAACAGGCATCTTGCCTGTTCCTAAACAAGTAATTGAGAATGGTGCAACATCTCAGATACAACCGAAATTGATATTACGGGGGGATTGAAGGAAAAAACTTCGCCTCTGATGGATCAACTTTGTACAAAAGACGCCTGTAAAGATTTGTGAATGACGGCAGGTTTTGTACAAGAGGACTGAGGCTAAGAAACGCGGTTATACGAAAATATGGGCTTTGGTAACGAAACATCTCGGAATCAACCGGGTTTATTAGGAATAGTGCGAACCGGCCCCTACTTCTAACAGGTAACTTCCAACTCGCAACTTCTGAGTGCTGGTGTCCCGATTGCCGAAATTCTAGAGACCGGGGCGGATATAGCAACCGCGCCAGACGCTTAGAAGTTTCTTAATGGCCTAAACCAATGCGGTCTATTACCCCTTCCCTCGGACTTCTTGTTACCCGATCGCGAAGTCGAAAGTCTTTCTTCCTTCTTGCTTATGCTATATGTCTCAGAAAGCTGTCCGGGTAATACAATTAGATTTAGAAACTAGAAAACAGGGAAACCTTGTCAAACCTTACCAACAGGATGAAATTTATGCGTGTGACTACTGTTACGATTTTCAGCTTGATTTCTCTGCTCGCTCCCGGCTTAACCCGAAAGGCAACTGCTGCTTTTGACGCCGAACCCTTGGTGCAGGAAGAGTACCGCCGAGACTTTACGGCTCCCGCCGATCCGGGTGCGTCAGCATCGCCCGAGGGAAAGTCCCAAGCAGATATGTTTAACAAGCCTTTTTACGCGGGCGACCAGGCGCCAGTGAAAAAGGAAAAAACTATCTCGGCGGGTGCTGACGGGCCAGAAGTTGCAGCCATACAGCAGCGCTTGCAGGTGCACAGTTTCAAGGTGGGGACGATCGACGGTACCTATGGCTCTCGCACTACATCGGCGGTTCGTGCTTTTCAGCAGTCTAAGGGTTTGAGGGCAGATGGCATTGTGGATAAAGAAACTTGGACAGCTTTAGCAGCAGATCCAGCGTCGGCTCCTGAAACTGTGCAGAGCAATGCTCCAATTCTGAGCAATGCTGCTGTTCCCGGCAATCCTCCAACTCTTCTGAATAAAGGCGCTGTCGGTTCCAAGGTGAAGACGCTACAGGTGCGTTTGGAAATACAGGGTTACGATCCGGGCCCGATCGACGGCATTTTTGGCGCTCGCACTGCTACGGCTGTCAAGAGCTTTCAGGAGAATAAGGGTTTGACCGCTAGCGGCATGGTGGACGACACAACCTGGAAGGCGCTGGGCCAAAAGTAAGTGACAATTGAAAAATACGGAAAATTGCTGTGGCGATAACTCATGATTGAACCCGGTGTCCCAAAATGACCGGGTTTCTCGATGTTGGGCGATCGAGCAATGTGGTCATCAGCCTGCGGATTTATCAGTGGGTCGCTTTCTTCAATCTAAAATCTAAAATCTAAAATCTAAAATCGGTTGACCGATCACTCTGTTGTGTGCTATAGTATTTAAATGTCAAAATGCGGATATGGCGGAATTGGCAGACGCGCCAGATTTAGGTTCTGGTTCCGAGAGGAGTGAAGGTTCAAGTCCTTTTATCCGCACTACTCTTAACGCCTTGTACATCAATAGTTTCAGGTTGTTTACTCCATTAAAACTTACGCTTTCCGCTCATCCTTCGCTAATTTAGGTACTGAGGATTTCCAAAACCACCTCCATATCTGCCAAGTTCGCCCCGGATTTTTTGCGTCTGGCTTTTAATTGGTTGAGCAAGTCGGCCGGTTCTGGAAATTCTGCGACGGTCGGAGCCAAATTTTTAATTTCCTCCCGATCGCGCCGCGCTTCCTTGAGCTCTTGCTCCAACATCTGCACCTTCAGTCCCAAATCGCCGTTGCGCTCGTGTAACTCATTCAGTTCCTTATCCCATTCTGCAAGCTGCTTCTTGGCCGCTTTCAATTCCTGCCTGAGTGATTCATCGTTGCCGTCACTCAGGCACTCAATTTTCCCAGCCGTTCCTCAATGGCGGCCATCCGTTCCATCACCGGGTCAAGGCGATCGGCTACAACCTTGTCTACAGTGTCTACAATTTCTGTAGACACGACGCTATCATCGCTTCGTGTAGACAAATCTGTAGACGATGTAGACACTATAGGTGTAGACAAAGTAGACAGCGCTGTAGACGTGCCTGAGACTTCCTTGAGAATACGTTGTGCAGCTTGACTGACCGACTCACCGTCTAGCTTCTGAGCTTCTATCCAGTTCAGGAAGTGACCGGAAGCCCTGAATGATACGACTTGACTTTGACTCATTGTAGACACCTGTATACAGTATTTGTCTACAATAACTGATATCTGTCCACACTGTCAACATTTTGTCTACAAAACTTGTAGACATGAAAATCCCCCAATTAAGGGGGATGGGATTGAGCCGTCAGTTGTCAGGCAGTGGCTAAATTTTTCCTTGGAGATGGATGAGTTCAGTAATTCGATCGCGGACTAACTCGTCTTCTCCCTCCAACCAGTCAGCGATAGTAGCAGTGCTGTATTTCCGTCCCGGAGTATTCCATCCGAACATTTGAGTAAGCAGGGCTTGTAAATGTTCAGAACGGTACTCTGGCCACCAGGTTAGTGCAATGTCTCGCATTTTTTCTGCGTCCTCTGAGTTGATAACTTCAGGCACTGATGCCAATGCCGGCTCTGACTCTGGTTTTAATGGGGGCTGAGCTTGCGGAGATTGAGTGAGTATTTTTACCAGTTTCTCGCGCTCGCTGTCGGTAAGTTGAGAGAGTAAATTACAAACCTGACTAAAAGATGAGAAAACGTCCTCACCGTCCTCACCCGTCCTCTGTGCAAGGATTCTTGCCTCACTGCCATCCTCACCGCTTTTTTTGGGTGAGGATGGTAGTGAGGATGAAAACCCCGCAGAATCAAGCGGTGAGGATGGTGAGGATGAATTTCGACTCTTATCGACATCAGTCCTGACAATGCCAAGGTAGTAAGCCTCCCCTTTTGTTCGTTCACCCTCTAGACTTTGCTCTGTGTGACGATACTTTTCTAGCTTAGGAAAAATCTCGCAAAACCGAGCGTACAACTGGTTTATAGCTTTCACAGGGGTATCACGCCCTGGTAATTCGTTCCAAATCAGTTTCGGATTATCCTTCCGATCGGATTCAATCTCCAAAATGCCAGCGTCGATATAAGTAGTTAAACAAAATTAATTACATAAATAACTAATATGATATAATAAGAATATTAAGTATATTTAAAGAGGTTT
>NZ_JAUBTV010000021.1:0-94470 GCF_036705145.1 Microcoleus sp. B5-D4
TCTGCTAATTTTTATGCTGTGCTGAAAACTTTTTATGAAGATTTAAAATCCGAGTGGATATTGCAAGGAAATTTAGCAGAAGACTTTAAAGATAAGGGCTGTAAGTTTGTGATAATTTTGGACAACGCTAGTTTTCATAAAAAAGCAGAGACTTTGCAGAAAATAGCGTCAGAGATGCCGAATCTAATCATAGAGTTTTTGCCCAAGTATAGCCCTGACTATAACCTAGTTGAATTAGTATGGCATTCCGCAAAGGAATATGTTGCTAATAGATTATTTGAATCCATTGAAAAACTAGAATCACTGTTACATAAACTTTTAAATGAAGGAGAATTAATTATGAAATGGAACCGAAAGATCAAAAACAAAGGTAACTTAGTTAATGCAGTTTAGATGTCGAACAGCTTAATTGGGGAGAATTAATGGGTTGAAATTAGTTTAACATCAGAATTATATCTTTTTGCGAGCGAGCGTCTCGATCGCACTCGCAAAGAGACACTCGCCCTGCACTGAGAAAATTAACTGAGAAAATTATGATTCCGAGTGCAGTGCCGAAACAATATAATTACACAATCGCAGCCGCTTTCATCGCGAAAATGCGATCGATCGCATCTTCAACAACCTTATCAGGCGTAGAAGCACCCGAAGTCACACCCACCACAATTTTACCATCGGGTAGCCAACCTTCAGCTACGATCAAATCTGCCCCCAAAGGCTTGTGTTCGATCCGATTTCCGGGTAAAATGCGCTCCGCACAATCAATGTGATAAGAAGGAACAGTTTTGTCGATCGCAATTTCCTGCAGATGCGTAGTATTAGAAGAATTAAAACCCCCAATCACCAGCATCAAATCCAACTTTTCCTCAACCAAACTCAACATAGCATCTTGGCGTTCCTGAGTCGCATCGCAGATAGTATTAAAACTCAGAAAATGCTCATTCAAATTCTCCGGCCCGAACTTCCGCATCATCGTTTTTTCAAACAACTTACCAATGTTCTCTGTCTCAGTTTTGAGCATAGTAGTTTGGTTAGCAATACCAACACTTTCCAAATCCACATCGGGGTCAAAACCAGCAGAATAAGCCTTGCTAAATTTAGCAATAAACTCATCGCGGTCGCCCCCATTCAAGATATAATTGCTGACATATTCAGCTTCCTGCCAATTCAATACAATCAAATACTTATCAGCAAAAGAACTCGTAGCAACAGTTTCCTCATGCTTATATTGACCGTGAATAATCGAAGTATAATTCCTCTTTTTGTGCTTTTCAACAGTATTCCAAACCTTAGAAACCCAAGGACAAGTAGTATCAACAATCTTGCAGCCCTTATCATTAAGCAACTGCATTTCTTGGACACTCGCTCCAAAAGCAGGTAAAATTACCACATCCCCACTATCGACAACCGAAAAATCTTTCTGCCCCTTTTCAACAGCAATAAAACCAACTTCCATATCGCGCAAATGCTGATTCACAGACGGATTATGAATAATCTCATTAGTAATCCAAATCCGTTCCGAGGGGAAATGCTGGCGAGTCTCGTAAGCAATAGCTACAGCGCGTTCCACCCCCCAGCAAAAGCCAAAAGCCTCAGCCAGCCGGATCGTGACTGCGCCGCGTTCCAGCCTGTAATTATTGTCGCGAATTTGCTGGATCAGACTGCTTTGATAAGCTGTCTGCATCACGCCAGCTACCTCAGCTTCGTGTCCGAAACCCTTGCGGTGGTAGTTTTCAGACTGTTGGAGCGATCGTTTAAAAGCTTTAGTATCCATGCGGTATCGAGTAGAAATCTAGGTTAATTACCTTTGATTTTAGAATGCCTGGGGTGCGATCGGGCTTATTGGCTCAGTAGGGAAGAGGGGATATGCTATTTATACGATCGACACATGAGGGGGAAGAAGGAATGAACCGCGAAGACGCGTTCGGCGAAGCCGTTCCCGTAGGGTAGGACGCGAAGGAAGAAGAAAGAGTAATGAGACAATTGGGCGAACAGCTAGAACACTTAGCCTATAGAGTGATTGGGGCGGCTATTGAGGTGCATCGGCTTTTGGGGCCAGGATTTTTAGAATCAGTGTATCAGGAATCCTTAGAAGTTGAATTTCGGATGCGGGGGATACCTTGTCAGCCTAAAAAGCCCGTAGCAATCACCTACAAAGGTCATCAAGTCGGCGAAGGTCAATTAGACTTTATGGTTGGCGATATCCTCATTGTCGAAGTAAAAGCTGTAGAAAAGCTAGCTCCCATCCACGAAGCCCAAGTTATCTCTTATCTTAAAATGACCAAAAACAGCTTGGGCCTTCTGATCAACTTCAACGTTCCCATCCTCAAAGAAGGCATCAAACGGATCATACTCTCATCTTAACCCTTCTTCCTCCTCCTCCTTCCTCTTCCTTCTTCGCGCTCTACCCTACGGGAACGGCTTCGCCGAACGCGCCTTCGCGGTTCGTTAAAAAAAAACTTAAAAAAAGCCTGGAGACCCAGATAACTGAGTCTCTACACGATCGAACTCCCACAGAAAATCAGCTTCAAATCTTCTTAGGCGCAAAAGGAGAACTCGATTCAAACGAACTGAAACCGCCGGCAAAATCCTCACCGTAAGCTTCTTCCCCGTGCAGGTCAATATCCAAACCTTTGTCTTCAGCAGATGATGGCACTCGCAATTCCATAAACTGTTCCAAAATTTTCAGGATCACAAAAGTGCCGACACCCGCAAACACGTAAGTAGCTAGAACGCCTACAAACTGGGTGACGATTAGCCCCGGATTCCCGGCAAACAGCCCGTCATTTCCGGCAGCGTTAACCGCTTTAGTCGCAAATAAGCCAGTCAGAATCGCGCCCACAGTTCCGCCGACGCCGTGAACCGGGAAGGTATCCAAAGAGTCGTCAAATCCCAGCTTAGCTCGGAAACTAACGGCAAAGAAGCAGCAAACCGAAGTAATCGATCCGATCAAAAGCGCTCCCACTGGCAGCACGAATCCAGCCGCAGGTGTGATGCCCACCAATCCCGCGAGGAAACCGCTAGCAATTCCCACTGCTGTCGGTTTGCCTCTGAGCACCCATTCCACAATTGTCCAAGTTAAACCCCCGGCTGCAGCAGAAATCATCGTGGTGACAAAAGCCACTGTTGCTAAAGAACCAGCTCCCAAAGCGCTACCGCCGTTGAAGCCAAACCAGCCGAACCACAGCATCCCAATTCCCAGCAAGACGTAGGGTACGTTGTGAGGGGTGTGGGGCTTGTTCAAGTGGTCTTTGCGAGGCCCGATCATCCAAGCTGCGACAACCGCAGAAACACCGGAACTAATGTGTACGACTGTGCCGCCGGCAAAGTCCAAAGATCCGATCGCCTGCAGCCAGCCTCTACCCCAAACCCAGTGGGCTAAAGGAGAGTAGATGAAGGTAGACCACAGCAGCACGAACCAGAAATAGGTTTTAAATGTTACCCGTTCGACGATCGCCCCGGAAATCAAGGCTGGAGTGATGATGGCGAACATCATTTGGTACACCATGAATACTTGGTGGGGTATTGTCAGTGCGTAGCCGATCGGATCTGGTGTGTCCGCCGTGACGTTGTTCAAGA
This sequence comes from Microcoleus sp. B5-D4, assembly GCF_036705145.1. Taxonomy (NCBI): domain Bacteria; kingdom Bacillati; phylum Cyanobacteriota; class Cyanophyceae; order Oscillatoriales; family Microcoleaceae; genus Microcoleus; species Microcoleus sp. B5-D4. The sequence continues at coordinate 3,577 of NZ_JAUBTV010000021.1, forward strand.
ACATCCAGTCGAAACCGCCGATGAAGCTTTCGATCCCTTGACCAAACCCTTTAGCATCGAGGTTGCTGGCGGTGACATCAAAGGCTAAACTGTACCCCCACAGCGTCCAGGTGACGCCGATCGTTCCCATCATCACCAAGCTCATCATCATGGTGTTGAGGACGTTGCGCGATCGCACCAGTCCCCCGTAGAAAAACGCCAGTCCCGGTGTCATCAGCAATACCAGTGCTGAGGAAACCAACATCCAGGCCGTATCGCCGCTATCGATCGGATTCGGCGCCACCGCAGCAGCGGCACCAGCATCTTGAGCTAAGGCATTGCCGGTCAGCGGCACGCTTAACAGCCACAGCGCGATGATGCCGATCGTTAAACTTTTTTTGATCACGTTAGTTGTACCTTTTCATACTCAGCAATTTTCAGGGAAGACCGAGCCGATTTTAGATGTGAGGATTTTAGATGCAATAGTTATTTGGTTTTAAGTCCCTGTGTTAGCGGAACAAATCTTCAATAGATAATTCCCCAATCCTCAACCCCCCGCCTTCGTATAGCCGGACTCATCTAAATTCGTCCACTATCAATCTAATGGTCTATGCCTTTTGGATTGCACCATTTGTACAAACCGTTATTCTGTATCACCCTATACTAAATAGCTAACTATCATATTTCTTAATCTATCAGTCGATACTTGACATAGCCAGTGATAGCAGAGTAATCGGAGAGGGGGAGAGTTGGGGAGAATAGGACTTCATCCTTTATTTTTCTAACTAATGACTAATAACTCATGACTAATGACTAATGACTAATGACTAATAACTCATGACTAATGACTAATAACTCATGACTAATGACTAATAACTCATGACTAATGACTAATGACTAATAACTAATGACTAATGACTAATGACTAATGACTAATGACTAATGACTAATGACTAATGACTAATGACTAATGACTAATAACTCATGACTCATTTTTCAACTGCATCTGATCGAACAGTTGCAGGGCCGATCGCCAAACCAGATAACCTTGATCGTTAAGGTGCAAGCCGTCTGTGCTGAGTTCAGTTGGCAAATTGCCCTCAGCATCCGCAAACAGCGGGTACAAATCCAGATACAAAACATTTTCCGAACTAGCAATTTCTTTCAGCCGTCGATTTATTGCCCTAATCCGACTGTTAGGAATTGCCAACAGCCGATCGCGATTTTCCCAAGTAGCTTGTTCCCCGCTGTGGGGCAAAATCGACTGCACAACTACTTGTGCTTTGGGGTGAGCCCACCGCAAATCGCGAATAATCTGCCGCTGGTTGTCCAAAATCCCTTCGTCGCTGGCGCCCCGCAACAAATCGTTAATCCCAATCATCACAAAAACAGTATCCGGCGCAGTTCGATCGAACAACTGCAACCGCTTCAGCAAACCCACGGAAGTCTCCCCCGAAATCCCTTGATTCAGCCAAATTCGATCGACTGGTAACAGCTTTGTCGGAAACCACATACTCAGAGAATCCCCAGCCAAAACACTCAGTCTTGAGGGTCGATTCGCCGCCACCGCCTCAGCTTCGCGCCCCAACTGCGTCACCCACTGCTGGTAAGTCCATTTGTGTCGCGGCCCGGGAACAGGCACGTCTAGCACTGCCTTTGCAGAGATCGCCGGTTGGCCAATTTGTTCCTCAACCGCTTCTGCTGTCACCGCATCATTCGCCTGGAAGCTTTCTGTCAAGTTGTGTCCCCGCAGCAGTAGTTGAGCGACTGTAACTATCAGTACCCCGTTCGTCACCAGAGATAGCAAAGCCCAAACCGGAACAGTTTTCGATCGGCTAACTTCCATCCCTAAGAGGGATTTATGAGTTCTACTTCTGCTACCTCCTCCAAACTTCTCCATAAACTCAAGCTATTTGCAGGCCTCACACCGAATAATTTGCACTGATTGCTGCATCAAATTTTACCGCTCAATTAAACCCTCAATTCTTGTAATAATCAAGCACTGTGCTGTGTTGGGCAAGGGCGGCGATGCAGAACTTTGCTTTTTCGCACTACTTTACCATAAAAAATCTGCCTACCAAACTTTCCTGCACATAAATTGGATTTGTCAAAGCTGCCGCACTGCACAAAAATATATCTAAAAGTGATCGAACTTACTCAGTCATGATGCTAAAATCCAAAAATGAAAAAATTAACTATAACTGAAGCAGCCAAAATTAAAGGTGTGAGCGCTTCCACCTTACGCAGGTGGGAAGCCGAAGGCAAGCTAATACCCGAACGCACCGCTAATGGTCACAGACGCTATGACCTAGGTCATCTTCTCGGGTTAAAACCCAACGGAGCTTTAACCATTGCTTACGCTCGGGTTAGCAGTCACAACCAAAAAGATGATTTAGACAGACAAAAACAAGTTTTGGAATTGTTTTGTGCATCTCAGGGCTGGCAATTCCAAATCATTGATGATGTAGGTTCTGGGGTTAATTACAGTAAGCGGGGTTTACAACATCTAATTCGGGCGATCGCAGACAATCAAGTAGAAAGGTTGGTATTAACTCACAAAGACAGACTGCTGAGATTTGGTTCTGAACTAATTTTTAATTTGTGCGAACACTTTGGGACAGAGGTAGTGATTATAAATCAAACCGAGAATGCTAGCTGTGACGAGGATTTAGCTAAAGATATACTAGAAATAATCACTGTTGTCTCCGCCCGCCTTGATGGCAGCAGGAATCCCAAAAACAAGCGCGTCGTTGAAGAACTTAAAGCAATTGCCGGTAAACTCTAATCAATACACCAGTTTGCAAAGTTCGTTAGTTACAGATTCTCAATTCCCAATTACCAATTAGCGGCGCACATCTCATGCAATCGCCAACTACTATATGTAACGTGTTGCATAATAGCGGGATGATTTGGATTTTTTTGGTCGGATGGGCTCTCGAAGCTCGAAGGGGTGTATTTTCACAGCAGGTGGGACACCCCACCATAATCATCCTCAAATTGTGCAATTGTGCAACCCCATATGTCAGCCATTAAAGGTCAATTAAAAATAAAAATATGCCCGCGTTCGCATCGAAGATTGAAACGCGAGCACAACGATAGACAGCCATAAGTTGGCGGGTATTTCAGATTCGGGTTTTTCTGAATAAAGGGGTGAATTAGCTGATAAATAGCTAATTTAGGACACGAAAGCTGAATTGGTCGAGATCTTCGCACGCTCTACAGTTTGGTAGTCTTGCCCCCAGAACCCCCACCATAACCGCCGTAGCTGCTCTCACTTCTGTTATCCAAGCTGGTTTCCTTCACAAACCCGGTGTAAGCTTCCATCCCGTGTTCGCCGATATCCAAACCTTCAGCCTCCTCTAAAGCAGAAACGCGGATACCCAGCAAAGCTTTGAGTGCCAGCCAAAAAATCGTACTCAGCAGCACGGTCATCCCGCCTACAGAGATAATGCCGACCAACTGCGCCCAGAGTTGACCGAAACCTCCGCCCACAAGCAGTCCGGCTGCAGGGCCTGCGGTATATAGTCCAGTTGTAGGCCCGTCAGCAAATAAGCCAACTGCCAGAGTTCCCCAGATCCCGCAGACTAAGTGAACTGAAGTTGCGCCTACAGGGTCGTCAATTTTCAAGTTGTCGAAGAAGGTTACTGCGAAAACTACCAGGATACCGGCGATCGTACCGATAATGGCAGAGTTGGGTATGTTGATCCAAGCGCAGCTCGCTGTTACGCCGACTAAGCCGGCAAGGATGCCGTTGATAATCATCGAAAGGTCGGGTTTGCCAAGGTACAGCCAAGCAGTAATGGTTGCAGCAACTCCCCCGAAGGCCCCGGCGGTGTTGGTGGTGATCGCAATATGGGCGATCGCATTTGGATCGACTGCCATTGTCGAACCGGGATTGAACCCGAACCAACCCAACCACAGAATCAAACAGCCCAGGGTGGCAATGCTCATATTGTGTCCCGGCATCGCCACAGTATCGCCGTCGCGGTACTTGCCGATCCGCGGCCCCAAAAATGCCGCTCCCATCAAAGCAGCCCAACCGCCTACCGAGTGAATCACTGTCGAACCGGCAAAATCGTAGAAGCCTGCGTCTGCCAGCCAGCCGCCGCCCCAAATCCAGTGTCCGGTAATCGGGTAAGCAATTCCTACTAGCAGCAAGCTGAAAATTAAGAATTCAAGGAATTTAATTCGCTCTGCAACGGCTCCAGAAACGATCGTGGCAGCAGTTCCCGCAAAAACTAATTGGAAAAAGAATTTAGCGTTGAGGGGGACTCCCGTCCAGTTAAGCGACTCGAAAATGCCTTGATAAGCGTCTCCTGTGGCGGGGCTGTTGTCAGCTACGTTCCACAGGAAAAATCCGCTGCTGCCGATAAAATTGTTGCCATTGCTGAACATTAAGCCAAAGCCGATCGCCCAATAGGCGATCGTAGCAAGCGCAAAAACAATCAAGTTTTTGGACAGCACGTTGACTGCATTTTTTTGGCGACAAAAACCGGTTTCCAACATACCGAAACCGGCGTTCATAAAGAACACTAGCATCCCCGCCACCATGACCCACATGGTATCCATGCCCACCTTAAGGCTTGCTAATTGTTCCTCGGTGGTTGGCGTAGCAGGGGTTTGGGCTACCGCCGCATATCCCCACACCAAGACGATGATTGCTGCTATTGGTATGCAGGCTTGCCAACTTGGAGTGAGGCGGGAGATCGCCCTTTGTAATTTCTTCAACCTGTTGACTTTCGTAAAAAATTTAGCTGCTGGCAAATTTAAAGTCTCCCGCCTGACTTGTTTCGACTTTTTCTTTCCGACAGTCATTTTAATCACTTTTACCCTCTTTACGGCTAGTAAGCTCAGCAATATTCGGAAAACTTTCCAATCTTACTACAAAAGTTTATTGGATTATTTGTTGAGATTGAGATAGTTATGATAGCCTAGCTCTTCTAGTTGATTTTGTTTTTTCAGTACAGATTCGGACAAAGTTTTGCGGTAATGCAAAACTCGCTCTAGCAATTCTGGCTGATGAGCTGCCAGTATCTGAACTGCCAGCAAGCCAGCATTCTTGGCGTTGCCGATCCCCACTGTGGCTACGGGTATCCCGGCTGGCATTTGCACGATCGAGTACAGTGAATCTAGGCCTTGGAGGTGGCGACTCGGTACGGGCACCCCAATTACGGGCAAGGGGGTTAAAGATGCTACCATACCTGGGAGGTGCGCCGCTCCCCCGGCACCTGCGATAATGACTTTCAAGCCTCGTTGGTGCGCGGTTTGGGCGTATTCCACCATGCGATCAGGGGTGCGGTGCGCCGAGACGATCGCCACGGAGCAACCAACACTGAATTCTTCGCAAACTGCGATCGCATCTTTCATGGTTGGCAAATCCGAATCGCTACCCATGATAATTCCAACTGTCGGTTGATTCATGCAATTTTCCGATTTCAGATTTCAGATAAATGCTAATTTTAAATGATTGCGTTAAGTCAAATTTAGATATTTTGTACCAAAACTGACCCTTAAAAGCAATTTTGCCTCCAGCCGCAGTCTGATCAGCCGTGCAGCCCGCAAAAAGCTGCCCATCCTCATCGCCAGCCCACGGATTTATCCCTAGCGAATATAAAATCTAAAATCTAAAATCTAAAATCGGATGACTGAAGCCACAACCCCAACTGCCGCCCCCACAGATATTCTCAATGTTCGCCTCCCCGGTTGCAAGGATTTGCAGATGCTTGCTGTTGACGAAACGGGAATCATTCAAGAAGTTTTGCCGATGGACGCCGTATTTAAACGGATTTGTCCTCCCCATTTGCACGTGCTTGATGTAGCAGGCGATTGGCTTTCTCTGGGCGGTGTTGACTTGCAGATTAACGGCGCCCTCGGTTTTGCTTTTCCCGATTTAGAAAGCAAGCATATTGAAATTTTGCCGAAAATTTGTCAATTTTTGTGGAATCAGGGAGTGGATGCTTTTTTGCCGACTTTGGTTACAACTTCGCTGGATAAGTTTAGGCGATCGCTCTCTACTATAGCTGATTATATCCGCACTGTACAAACCGCCGATCGGGCAACAATTAAACCCAAAACAGCGGAAATTCTTGGCGTTCATCTCGAAGGCCCTTTTCTCAACCCCCAGAAACGAGGAGCTCACCCAGTTGAGTTTTTATTACCGCTAACTATAGAAAATGTCAAGCAAGTTTTAGGAGATTGTGCCGATATTGTCAAAATAATTACTTTAGCGCCGGAGTTAGACAGCACTGGCGAAGTCATTTCCTATTTGCAAAGTTTGGGAATTTCCGTCAGTCTCGGACACTCCCAAGCGACGGCAGAGCAAGCGCAGCAAGCATTTGAGCGGGGAGCTTCAATGGTAACTCACGCTTTTAATGCGATGCCGAGTTTGCACCACAGAGAACCGGGTTTGTTGGGAGCGGCGATTGTTTATCCGGGGGTAAAATGCGGTTTAATTGCTGACGGGAAACACGTTTCTCCGACAATGATTGATTTTTTGCTACGCGCTGGTAGGTATCAAAAAGGCGTTTTTTTAGTGAGCGATGCTTTGGCTCCTTTGGGTTTGCCTGACGGTGTTTATCCTTGGGATTCCCGACAAATTGAAGTCAGAAAAGGTACAGCTTGGGTAAGATTAGATTATCACTCGGTCCTGGAATGTGCTACTTTGGCAGGTACTACTCTGCCACTGTTGGCGGGAGTTCAGAATTTGGTGGAGTGGGGGATTTGCGATGCCGAAAGTGCGATCGCCCTGGCAACTGAATCTCCAAGAAAGGCGATCGCACTTTCGGGAATTATCGGCAATTCGGCAACTCAATTATTGCGCTGGCATTTAAATGAACCGACAAAAGAATTGGCTTGGCATCGGTTGTTTTAAGTGGTTCCATTTAGTTTCCATGCCATTAGTTTCTCGCGCAGTAGAGTTCCTAGTGAGGAGGAAGATTCCTTATGCTAAGCGCTGCTAACAGCAATTCGGTGTTCTCGGCAAGTTCGATCGTAAATATTATTTAATTCCACAGCCAAGCAAATCTCGCCCCGCAGCCACAGCGGTAAAACCGGGAGCTCGCAGCCCACAGCCAGTTTTTCCTGCCAAATATCGAGGCATTGGTTGCCGGATCGCTCGATCGCTCGATAAGCTGTAGCATAGAGTTCAGCGTCGAAGGGCGAAGCGCTTCCTCCAGCCAGACGGGCTAACAATTCATTATGAAGATTTGCCTTCCTTCCCGTCACAACATCAACTATTACCAACCCAATTCCCTGGCGCAAATACGTCTCGCACTTAGAAACAAAAGCACCGCGATGAGTAGAACGATCTTTGTTGGCAGGACTTACTAATTCAATTGCACCGGCTAATACCGGGCCGGCTTCAGTGCTAAAAATACTGACTTGCACCGTTTGGGCCGCAGTTATAAAAGGCACGCTTTGGGCTGGGGGTGACATCCAATTGTTTGGGAAATCTATTGGCAAACGAATTACCGTCTCTGGACAATCAAACTCCGGTAGAGGTTCCTCAAAAGCTGCTACATCAATTTCAATCCCAAACTGCACGTTGGGCTCGGCAAAGTAATTTGCGGGTAATTTGGCATTCAAATCGGATGCAATGTAAGTCGCCCAGGCGTTGTGAAAGGCGTGCCAGTGACGGCGAACCGACAGCGGCGGGCGGAAATGATCTTGTAGCACCATATTTTTTAAAGTTAGGGCTGATTAAAATTATCGACCGAATGTGCGATCGGCTGAACTCGGTTTTTATGGAATTAGTTTGTCAATTCGGGATTGTTCGAGTTGCGATCGCCCGTATAAGTAAATCTAACTCAATTTAATTGGGTGGGGAGTGTCAATCGATTTTAGATTTTAGATTTTAGATTTTAGATTTAAAATTGAAGAACTTAACCCACTGATAAATCCGGGGGCCCCGGACTAAATTACTTTCGGTCAACAATAACTGTCACTGCAGCTTTATAATATTTAACCGTTGGCAATAACTCAGCAGCAGGCAGATCGATGAATTTGGTAGACGACAAGACTATAGTTAGACAGTATTTTAACTCGACGGGATTCGATCGGTGGCAGCGAATTTACGGCGACGGCAAAGTCAATAAAGTTCAGCTAGACATCCGCACCGGGCACCAGCAAACAGTGGATACAGTGCTCGGCTGGCTAGAAGCTGACGGCAATTTACCGGGGCTTTCTGTCTGCGATGCGGGCTGCGGTGTGGGATCTCTGAGTATTCCTCTGGCTGAGGCTGGGGCGATTGTTTGCGCTAGCGATATCTCTGAAAAGATGGTAGCAGAAGCCTACGCTCGATCGACAGCCGTTCCCGGCAAGCTCTATAACATCTCTTTCGCCGCCCAAGATTTGGAAGCTTTAACGGGCAAATTTCACACTGTCATTTGTTTGGACGTGCTGATCCACTATCCTCAAGATAAGGCTGCGGAAATGATTGCTCACCTAAGTTCGATCGCCCAATCGCGACTAATTATCAGTTTTGCCCCCAAAACTTTAGCACTCACCGCCCTCAAAAAATTTGGCGAACTTTTCCCCGGCCCGAGCAAAACTACCCGCGCTTACCAGCACCGCGAAGCTGATATTATCAAAATCTTAGAAAACAATGGTTTTGTGATTAACAGAACAGCGATGACTAGCACTAGCTTTTACTATTCTCGCTTGCTGGAAGCTGTGCGAAAATAGGGTCAAAATATCGGCAAAAAAGCTAACTTATCATCAGCATAGGGTGCGCCTAGCGCACCTTCCCTTCCCAGAGTTAGGCCAGTAAACATCTCTACTATGCGATTGCTTCGCGGAGGCTCGCAATGACAAGTAAGGCACGCACCGCGCACCTTCTATCTCAACAATTAGATGTTTTTCCCTCTTCCTTCTTCCCTCTTCCTTCTTCCCTCTTCCTTCTTCCTTCTTCCTTCTATCCTTTAGGGAACACCACAGAATGATTGATCCTATAATGACCAAAAGATAATTTCAGTGTGCAGCCTATCTTATGTCTCTAAAATCTATCATGAAACTGACCGAACACGCCAAATCTCTTTACATCAAAACAGCTAAAAAACTCAAGGGGACAGACAGACGACAATTCATGGGATCGGTAGTCAAAGGTTTAGGAATAGGTGGACAAACGTTAGTAGAACGGGAGTTAGGATGGAACAGACGCACCATTCGTAAAGGGATGAAAGAATTGAAAAGTGGTGAGCCAATTGTCGATGGTTTCAAGCGCAGTGGACGAAAGCGGGTTGAAACAAAATTACCCAACTTATTGAAAGATATTAAATCGTTAGTAGACCCACACAGTCAAACTGATCCTAGCTTTAAGAGTACGCGATTATATACACGCATTACTGCCAATGAAGTGCGTAGTCAATTAATTGAACAATTTGGTTATACTGACGAAGAACTACCGAGTACAGAAACAATTCGACGAAGATTGAATGATTTGGGTTATACCTTAAAACGAGTTCTTAAAACTAAGCCTGTCAAAAAAATCCCCGAAACATCAGCCATTTTTGAAGAACTTGGACAAATCAATACAGAAGCTGATAATAACCCTAATACTCTCCGAATCTCCATTGATGCCAAGGCTTCCGTCAAGATTGGAGAATTTGATAGAGGTGGTAAAAATCGGACGCCAACTATTGCATTAGACCATGATTTTTCGACTCAATCAACTGTGATTCCCTATTGCATTTTTCTGCCTGAGTACAATGAGTTATTTTTATTCTTCGTTACTTCTAAGTTGACGGCTGATTGTATAGTTGACTTACTTGAAAGTTGGTGGCAAACTGTCAAACACCGTTTTAGTCACATTCAGAAATTGGTTATTAATCAGGATAATGGCCCGGAAAATCATTCTCGTCGTACTCAGTTTATGAAACGAATTTTAGATTTTTCCCGAAAATCTCAACTGACGTTACAATTGGCTTATTATCCGCCATATAGTAAATATAACCCAGTAGAACGTTGTTTTGGTTGGTTATAAAAGCATTGGAATGGTAGTTTACTTGACACTGTTGAGAGTGTAGTAAATTTCGCCAAAACTCTCACATTTAAGGATAAAAATCCAGTAGTGACATTAGTAGAAAGAATTTACTCCACGGGAGTTAAAATTAACAAGTTAGCTATGGCAGAAATTGAAACCCAGATTAATCGTCTCCCCAATCTTCACAAATGGTTTGTGGAAATTTTCGCTAAACCCACATAGCTATTGGATCATTCTTTTTGTGGAGGTCTCATTACATCCGTTACATCCGTGGAGCGAATCCGTTGCCGAACTTCCTTCTTCCTTCTATCCTTTACATCCGTGGAGCGAATCCGTTGCCGAACTTCCTTCTTCCCAATTCAATAAATATTATGTCAACGCTAATTTTAATTCGCATTTTTATAGCAGCCGCAGCCCTTTTCGGAGGTTTATCCGTTGCAGGCGGTGCTTTCGCCTCCCACGCTTTGAAAAATCAATTGACCGATCGAGCTTTAACCATTTTTGAGACCGGCGCCCGATATCAAATGTACCATGCCCTGGCTCTATTACTCGTCGCTTTACTCTTGAGCCGCGCCCAAGAGTCTCAAACCTTTTTTGCAGTGGCTGGATGGGCTTTTATTGCCGGCACAATCATCTTTTCAGGCAGTTTGTACGCCCTGAGTTTGAGCGACATCAAATGGCTGGGTGCAATTACGCCACTGGGGGGAGTTGCTTTTATTGTCGGTTGGGGATGTTTGGCAGTGGCAGCTTTTAGTTTTAAATAGAGATTGACAATTCCCAATGCCAAATCCCTCCGCGAGAGCTCCGCTTTTTGACCCCATGCCCTATGCCCTATGCCCTAATTTTCAAACACATCGCTGGAAAACATCTCTGTCAAAGTACGCAAGTAAGGTACAAATACCGTTAAATCTTCAGCAGAAAGCCGATCGCATATTTCCCAAAATAAAATCAGCAGCATATCCTGCACTAACTCCCAACTTACATGAAGTTTGGGGTACAACATCACGCAAATTGGAAACAATTCTTGCTGTACCGGGCGAATACTACCTTCCAAAACGCACCAGCACAAATAGCTTTGAAAAATCTCGACATCCCGGATACCAGAAATTTTTATCTCCCGATCGCTCAAATACCCACTGCTGCTGCGGTATCCTTGATGCTGGGCACTAGCTCGATCGTACACTGCACTAGCAATCTGAGTCGTCTGCTGCAACAAATGCTGAACGGCTAATAGAGCTCTTGAATTCGGGGGCTGATTCGCCGCAGCCTCGTTAATCTCTCCGTAGGGAATGTGCAGGTACTCGTCTACAACTTTTAAGTAGGGCGCAAATTCCCCTCTCTCTGACTCCGAAAGACATCCTAACAAGATTTTGCTAGTGTATTGAAATTCCACCGTCACAAATCCCAGCACTAACGGATCTGTCTCTGAGTATTTTCGCCTCACTTTGATAATATCTTTTCCCACCAGCACTGACAAGCGGAAAACAGGTTCTCTATCTGCATAAGCGTCTATTGTTTTCCGATATAAGGTGCGAGTGTCGGCGGCAATTTCTAAAGAATTAATTAAGCTCTTATCGATGGCGTGGCGCTCTATTTGTTCCCCTAAAAGAGCTTCTACTCTATTCCAAGCTATCTCGCTGGCTAATTTCAGGGTATCTGTCAATTTGTCAACTATTGGGGCTCTATTTCCCTCAAAATTAGTTAACTCTGCGCTTTGGGGAATTTGTCGCGGGGCTTGGTTTTCTCGTGCGGCAACTGTACTGTAATATTTTTTTGCCCAGCTAACTGCGAAGGAAGAAACGCTGATGCCTTTAGCCTCTGGGAGTTTGTCAGTGTCCGATCCGCTAATACCTTCCGACGCCAGACTGTCGCCCTGTTGAATTTTGTCGGCAGCAGGTAAAGACTTTGAAGATATTTGTGAAATACCCGTCATGATCAACCTCGTTTTTTTATTAAGTCGCACCGGATCGATTCCCCTAATTTTTAACGTTGTTAACTACAATTTTCTGCATTTGTACGCTGATAGTCATCAGCCATTACGCTTAAAGCTATAAGCCATTTGGCTCGACTGCCTGCATCTTTTATAAGTTGCACGTTAATAACGTTATTTATTGTGCGATCGATCACAGGGTGACTGTGATCGCGACCCTAATCTATTTTTTTGACGTATAAAGAAGGCTGGAAATAAATTTAATTTGTCTTAAAAACGGAGAATTAAAGTTAAGTCTGCTTAAAAAAAACTGCTGCTTGAAATACCTTATCTTTGTTTTGGAGCGGTTTGGTTGATCGCCCTAATTTCTTAATGAAGCTAGGCTAAAGCACGATCGAGCGGTGACTTTGGTTAATTTATTCCCCTAGCTGAATTAGAAATGTATTGTGAGTCTGGCGATTGTTAGGAAGCCCTAACGAATTTAACGATCGGCTTTTCTAAATAAAAAATTAAATTTGAGATGAGAATCAGATTTATGTGCATTTCGTTAAGGCTATTGCCAGGGCTGTTTTTTGCGATCGGTTTTTTAGCTTCCCCGTGAAGCGAAGCTATCCCGTAGGGAATCGCCCGCAATTGATCGTCGTCCATTCGATCGATCACCTACCCTTCAAAACCAGAATTAGCGAGTGACTCGCCCGGTAGCGGGCACATTTTGCCAAATCCGGCGGGATCGAGTCCTCTGCCGGAGGCGAAACCCTGTCCCTACAACGATAGGATTAGGCTTATTAGGCCCCACGGGCGATCGATCCTCACAAACAGCACGGCCGGTATGTCTTTAAGGCTATGCCTTCGGGTAGGATTAGTAGGACGAGAGGAAGTGGAAAAAATGAGCGCTAGCAGCAATTCAACAGAAATTAAGTTCGGAACCGATGGGTGGCGGGGACTGATTGCCCATGACTTTACTTTTGCCAACGTGCGAAAAGTCACCCGGGCGATCGCCAGTTACCTAGAAACCGCTTACACAAAAGACCGCCCAGTTCTAGTCTCCTACGATACCCGCTTTCTGGCAGACGAGTTCGCCCGCACCTCGGCGGAAGTATTGGCAGATTTGGGATGGACTGTGAAAGTGGTCGATCGAGATTGCCCCACACCAGTCATCGCCTACAGCGCCAAGCATCTCAACTCTGCAGGAGCCCTGATGTTCACGGCTTCGCACAATCCCGCACCTTACTGCGGCATCAAATACATCCCCGACTACGCGGGCCCGGCAACCCCGGAAATTACTGATACAATTGTGGCAAATATTGCTGGTGCTTCTGATGCCCCAGCCAAAGGCAGCCACAACGATAAAATCTCCAGTTTTGACCCGAAACCCGAATATCTGAAGTTTCTTTATACTTTGATCGATGTGGAGCGGATTCGCTCTGCTAAGTTGAAGGTGAAGTACGACGCTCTCTACTCGACTTCTCGCGGCTATCTCGACGGCGTTTTGGAACACTGCGGCTGCGATGTCGAAAGTTTTCATACCTACCGCGACGTGCTGTTTGGCGGCGGAATGCCCGAACCCAAGGGAGAACAGTTAGTTGAGTTGGTGGAAGCTGTTAAGAAGGATTCGGCGGATTTGGGTTTAGCTACCGATGGCGACAGCGATCGCTTTGGTATTGTTGACGAGTTGGGAAATGTCTTGACTCCAAATACTGTACTGTTGCTGCTGGCGCGTCACTTGGTTAAGAATAAAAAATTGACTGGGGCGATCGTCCGTACAGTCGCAACTACCCACTTGCTGGACAATTTGGCCGCCAAGTACGGTTTAACAATCTACGAAACCGCAGTCGGTTTTAAATACATCGGCGAAAAAATGCGGGAAACTGCGGTGCTCATCGGTGGCGAAGAATCTGGCGGTTTGAGCGTTTTGGGTCACATTCCTGAAAAAGACGGGATTTTGGCTGATATGCTAGTTGCTGAGGCGATCGCCTATGAAGGCAAACCCCTTTCTCAGCTAGTAGAAGAAGCCATTAAAGAAGCCGATGGCCCCCTGTACAACAAACGTTTGGACTTGCACCTAGAAGAAGCCCACAAAGCAGCCGTTTTGGAATCTTTTACCAAGAACCCCCCCACAGAAGTAGCAGGGATCGGCGTTAAGGAAATCGGCCGCAAAGACGGGATTAAACTTTATCTTGAAGACGGTGGCTGGGTACTGCTGCGGCCTTCGGGAACCGAACCCTTGATGCGCGTTTACATGGAAACCAATTCTGTGGAAAAAGAAAGCCAAGTTGCCCAACACATGGAAAAGGTAATTTCCCAGTTAGAACCTGTTTAACTTTCTACCTATTCTAACGGGGGGTTTTTCCCCTAGCGCTTGGGATTGTGAGGTGCGCCGAAGCGCACCTTACGTATTTTTGATAACTCTTGCAAAGCCTCTGAACATTAATCATCGATACTGCTGGGCCAGTTATATATTTGCAATACACTGGGATTTGTTAAAGTTTGGGAAGTGTAAATTTATTTATGTTTGTTAAATTTTTAATTAATTTAAAAAATTCATAAATTTTTTCCGCATCTACTTGACTTTTGCCCTAATATTATTGTACATTATTAAATAATGGGATGTTTGAAAAAATAATATTTTTACACAGATTACGATTATAAAAGAAGTATATCAGTTAAATTGCTAGCCTGTCAACCCCTTTTATGAAAACAATTCCTCTGCTCGCCATTAGTTTTTTAGTAGCAATTTTAGTAAGCGCGATCGGCATTATTTCAGTGCAGAACGCCGCCCCAGTATCCTTAAACTTTATCTTTTTTCAATCGATACAAATGCCCGTAGGGGTAGTATTAGCAATGAGCCTGAGTGCAGGACTGATCGGAGGTGCGCTACTGCAACCGCTGTGGAACCTTTCAGATTCCCAAAACTCGCGTCCTAAATTTCCGGCAAATCCAGAAGAATCCGACACCGTACAATATTAAAGAGATTTGATCCCTTAGAGGGAATATACCTGACCGTCAATCAGCAACCGAGTAATTCCCTTAGCTCGCAAATAAGGCGCTGCTTTTTGCAGCATACTGCTGTCAGGAATCTTGAATACCCTTTGATTGCGAGTAGCAAATCGGCGGGCCACTCGGTGATTGTCAAACACTGCCAGGGTTTTCTCGCGAATTTCCGCCGCCGGAATTTGACCCAGTTCGCCAAAAGCTTTTAGAGGTCTGGTGATTAACTCTGCCGCCCGATCGACCACCAAATAACAAATTTTGGGCAGAGATGCTTCGCTTAAAGGCAAAACTTCAATCAGCCCTGTACCCCGAAGCTCGTTAGCGAAGCCCTCGAAGAGGATCGACTCGCCCGACGATATTGAACCCAGCAGGCTGCCTTCAAACAGAGAGTCTTCATCGTCTACATCTTCGTCGAAGTCGTCATCTAAATCGTCTTCATCATCCTCATCCTCATCCTCATCCTCATCCTCATCCTCATCCTCGAAATCGCTAAAATCTTCACCTGCCAGCAGCCCTTCTGCTGGCAGCATAGCCTTTAGTTCACCAGTCACAACAGCGCGGTGGCTTTGATCGGCAAGAGTGGCTGCTGGGGCATCTGGCACATCAGAAACATCCAATTCTGCAACTGGTTCAGGGACTGATTCAGAACGCTTTCGGATCGTCGGTCTCGAATTTGAGGCTGACGGCAGGACAGGGACTGACTCCGACAGGGGGACAGCTACAGGATCGATTTCGCCATCTCCCGACGACTCAGTAGTCGCCTCTGTCGGTTCAGAAACACTGCTGCGATCGGACAAACGCTTTTGTTTTTGCTGGACTAGAAATTCGTATTCCGGCTCCGACAAAGCACCCTGAAGGATGCGCCTTACAGTCGAACTGCTCACTCCGTAGCGCTTTGCCAGAGTGATAGTATTCTCGTTGGACTGTCGGTACAGCCTGATGAGTTCGCGTTTGTCTGAATCGGAGAGTTTTGTAGGCGTCATGCCAAGTTTTCCAGCAAAAAGACGTGAAAAGACGCAGGCTAGCAGTCAGCGAACTGTGATTTTTGATTTTCGATTTCAAGCTCAGAGATGCCGACAAGGGCAAAAAAGCTTTCGCGTCCCCATCGCTTGCCAAAGCAACCCTAATCTCAAATCGCTAGGCTGCGCGACGACTGCGCCTGCTCTGGCGAGAACGGGTTGAGATGTCATGTTCCAAGATAGCTCCTATTCCGAACAGGATGGCGCTGAAAACAAAAAAGACTTCCAGCAAACTCCCACTTTGATAACTACCCTCAGCCTGAGTATCGCGCCATTTAAAGTACATATCTGCGATGTAAAGCGAAAAAGTTGCAGCCGCAATCATTCTCCAAGATTGGGAAAAACGTCCTCCCCAAAACGCCAGCAGCAATGCAGTAGCAATAATCAGCAGAAAAACGTCCCCGACGATGTAAAACAAATTGATTGCATTTTTGTGAGGCGCCAGTTGCTTGTCTAGTGCCATCACCCATGCCGGAGCTTTGATTTCGGCTTCTGCTTCTTCTTCTTCGGGTGCGGATGCAGCATCAGTCGCTGCTGCTTTTGGCTGTATCTTGGACGAATTGTCCAAAGCAGGCGCTCTTCCTGTGGTAGCGGTTGCTGGTGCAGATTCTGTCACTACTTCTTGAGTGGCTCCCGGAGCCATTCCTAGCTGTGCCCTCCAAGAGTCAGGTGCAGCAACCCAGATAGCTACAGCAATCCCCAAGGCTGCAATTCCGGCTAACAAAGCCCACTGCCAAATTTCTAGATTCAGCCGCTTGGAAGTCACAGCTACAACCATGCCCCCGATCAGTACCACATAGCTGCCTAGATAAAACGCATCGGCAGGAGATACGTCCGGGTCTAACTCGAAATAGAGTTCCCAAATCCCGAAAAGCACGCCTGCTATGAAATAGAAGAGCATCCCCAGACCAATGCCCAGCCAGACGTTGCGCCCGCTGACCATGTGCGGGCTTTGCCAGTTTCTAAAACAGACTAAAGCCGCTCCGAAGTATGCTCCGCATTCAAAAACATAAGTGCCGATCGAGTACCACAGAGGTAAACCCTCTTCTGCGGAGAGGGGGACGCTGAACAGCAAAAAGAACAGCAGCGCCATGACAGCCCAGACAATGCCCACAATCACTAGGGTCTGAGCTGACAGTAAAGATGAAGATGTAGATGACTTTTCTGAAGTGCTACTCATAGGGATTCCACGAGACCTAACTAGCGGTTGAACGCACCCCATCTCAATCTTTGATTGGAGATGAGGATTCTTTCGCCAAAAAACATTAAAAAACCTTGCTCTGACGCTTCCGGGATAACTGGCGTCCTCAGTGTGTCGTCGGGACTTTTGCCCTCGTACACTATAGAAAGACTAAGCAAGAATAATCTCTATTTACTAATTCAATAAATTAGTCGTTAGTCAATCTTGTACCCGGAAATATAATGATAGATATACGGTAGATGTCTCCACCATTAAGGTTTTTACAGTACCAAATCTATCTCTGAAATTATACCCTCAAAGGTTGAGGGAGCTGTTTTTTTGCTTTCACTCTTCCCCACTCGTATCAATGATTGTGAGTGGGGAGTGCGATCGAAACTTAGTTAAATTGCCAGACCATAGGTGGCATCCAAACCGAATCAACAATTTGGTTGTCAATACAAGTTGGCAATCCAACTTGTATATCGCGTACCCCCTACAGTGCAATTATCTAAGCTGAATTATCTCGACCCAATTGTCTGAGCAATTGTCACAGATTTTCTATCCTGCGATCCACAACTTGTTGAGGGCTGATTGTTTCAGCCAATCTAGAAACTGAGCCCGATCCGGTGCTGGCATATCTTGCAGCACATCGCTAACTCCCTCAGCGAAGTCCGTATTGCCAAAATATGATTTACCCAAACGGTGAAGTTCTTGCAATAAGGTCTTGAGATGCTGCTCTTGCCAAGGAGGCACCTTGTGATTTTGCAAAGGACTAACCGTTAGCCAGTTTTTTATCGCATCAGGGGAGTCTGCCTGGGGGAAGTTTCCCTGCTGAAATACCTTGGCGATATCTTTCTGAAACGATGTGGCTTGCCTTGCGCCTAAGAGGTCTTCTACATCGAAGTAAACAGCTTGGAGGAGCAGCAGACAAGCCTGCGCGAACAGTGGTGCTTTGGCTGCTTCATTCCCTGCCGGTTCTTCACCGGCAAGCTGATCTAAACGGACTTTTCCCCAGACGCTATATCTATCCGGCTCTTCTAGCAGAACACAGGCTTTGCCTCGGTTGTCGGTTAAGTCCCGCCACAAGGCTCTGGCGTCTTCTGCTTGTTTGCCGTTGAAGGCGCTGATCAGGCGAAAAGTCTGCCCCTGATAATTGAGAATGGGAATTTGTTGATCCCGTTTTGGGTGTTGAAAATTGGTTATTTCAACATCCTGCCGTTTCAGAATAAACATGACACTGCGATTTGACTCCTGTCATGGCCGAGGTGCTGTGCTTTTGACACTCCCGATGCCTAAAGGCGAGGGGATTCTTGATTCAGCGAGTCCACTTAAATTAGCAGGATTGCTCCCGATCACCCAGAGATGGTTCTCTCCTCAAGCGTTCCGATACTTTTTTGCTAACAAATGTTAACAATTATCTAAGCTGAGATTGTCTCTCGGCCTTGGCGTATAAATCAATGCACGAAGGAAAGTCCCCCGCGCACAATTTACGACTGCTGTACTGGCAACGCTTGATTTTCGCGCTCGTGCCGAGCGGGCGATTGACTGTTTTGCTTTGATGCCGTAGAGGAAGCTTATATAGAGGCTCCGTACCATCAGGGATTTTCACCTGAGTCTTTCAATCCTAGTTCTACCACATTTTTATCAAATATCAAGTCGAGCAGAATGTTAGCCCACATAACTCAATATCAGCAACTTCGTTATTCTGGCTCAACTCCTACCTCAAATCAGGAGATGATCTCTGGTTTTGCGGTAATGCGGTCAGCGTTTTAGGCTTTGCCACTAGGGGATGTTAACATAACCAATAGAAATCTGGGAAAAAGCACCTGTGACTCTTGTGCTGTCTTAGTTCCGTCTTAATTGGGAGAGATATCCGATCGACCAAATAGCTGGGTTTCACCTCGACCTCTAAATACTTTACCCGAGTTCACGTCCTACCTATAGCGGTTCTCAAGCGTGGTGAGGTATGCCCTATGCCCACGGAGGACTATGCCCACGGAGGCCACGGAGGCCACGGAGGCCACGGAGCCCAGTCGTACCTCATATGAGAGCTCGAAAGGCTATAGTTTTGATTGTAAATTTACAATTGTCCTGTTTGCAGGTGAGTCCCTCCAGCTTTTGTCAGATACACTCTTGGAGGCACAGGCACTCTCATCATCTTGGTTTTTTTTCCGGCATCACCGCACTGCACGCCATATTTTTGTATATTAAAGCGGTTTATGCGTAAGTCATCACATAATTTACTTGCTCGATCGCACACTGCACCGATACAATAATCTTGTTAGCGATTTTTGACTTGGGTGCGTAACTCAGTTGGATAGAGTAGCTGCCTTCTAAGCAGCGAGCCGCAGGTTCAAGTCCTGCCGTACCCGTTAACAAAACCTAGTAATATCAATGCTTTGAGCCGTTCTTTACCGAAAGTAGAGAGCGGCTCAAACCTTATTTGTTGTGCATTTGTTTCGCATTTGTTTCGCATTTTGTTTCGCACAACAAATGCGAAACAAAATGCCTATCTGGGTCAGGTGGTATCCCGGCATCCTGTCGGCAGGCACGGGTCAACTCTCCGAGTCCAAGATTTCCAAAACCGCCTCCATATCTGCCAAGTCCGCTCTGGATTTTTTGCGCTGCGCTTTCAACTGGTTGAGCAAGTCAGCCGGTTCTGGAAAAACTGCCACGGTCGGAGCCGATTTTTTATTTGCTTCCCGTGAGCGCCGTGCTTCCTTGAGTTCTTGCTCCAGCATCTGCACCTTCAGTCCCAAATCGCCGTTGCGCTCGTGTAACTCATTCAGTTCCTTATCCCATTCTGCAAGCTGCTTCTTGGCCGCTTTCAATTCCTGCCTGAGTGATTCATCGTTGCCATCACTCAGGCACTCAATTTCCCAGCCGTTCCTCAATGGCGGCCATCCGCTCCATCACGGGGTCAAGGCGATCGGTTACAGCCTTGTCTACAGTGTCTACAATATTTGTAGACACGACGCTATCATTGCTTCGTGTAGACAAATCTGTAGACACTGTAGACGGGGTATTATCGTTACCTAGTGTAGACAGTGTAGACAGCGTTGTAGACGTGCCTGACATTTCCTTGAGAATGCGTTGTGCAGCTTGACTCACCGACTCACCATCTAGCCTCTGAGCTTCTATCCAGTTCAGGAAGTGACCGGAAGCCCTGAACGATACGACTTGACTTTGACTCATTGTAGACACCTGTATACGTTATTTGTCTACACTAACTGATATCTGTCTACACTGTCAACATTTTGTAGACAAAACTTGTAGACACAAAAATCCCCCAATTAAGGGGGATGAGATTGAGCCGTTAGTCAGCGGCTTCCAAGTCCTTGGGGTCAAGCCAAGTTGTGTAACTGCCGTCGGGTTTGATACAAGCAATCTCAGAGAATTGGTCGATCAAGTCAACAATTAGCTCTATACCTTGATACTGTTCGCAAGCGCCAATGTATTTGACCCGCGTCCCTTTGATCACCCCCGCAATTGCCAGCACTCTGAAATTGTCAAACTCTTCAGAGGTTAGCGCGGCCCTAACTTGATTCCTGAGTTCTAATTTAGGTCTTAGTGTTTTGCCAATTTGAACGGCGAGCGGGTGATCGGAATTGGTGATCGCCTTTCTGATTTGTTCTGCAAATTCTGCGGGTTCTGTAGTACAGCTCAGCATTAAGGAGCTTGAATTTTCCGAAAACTGGTTTTTTGAGTCCCCATAGTCCCCTTTGGTACTCAAAGCCTTGTCAGGTAAGGATTCGAGTATGGGGACTCGCGCGTCCCCATTGCGTCCCCATTCGTCCCCATTGGTGGCTTTCAATGGGGACTTAGGGGACTCGGTTATAGAGGTAATGGGGACGCTTTCAACGGTCTCTGTGTAAGGTTTTGAGGGCAAAGGGGACGAATGGGG
This sequence comes from Microcoleus sp. B5-D4, assembly GCF_036705145.1. Taxonomy (NCBI): domain Bacteria; kingdom Bacillati; phylum Cyanobacteriota; class Cyanophyceae; order Oscillatoriales; family Microcoleaceae; genus Microcoleus; species Microcoleus sp. B5-D4. Next base: position 24,559 of record NZ_JAUBTV010000021.1, read on the forward strand.
ACGGGGACTTAAGGTAAATGAAATATTTCGGCCGTTTGATGTAACCTCGCCGTATTTCAACTCTGCTAGTTGATCTAACCATTCCCGTATTTTTTGGCTATCGGGTCGGAGTTTGGCGTTGTAAGATTTTGCAATTTTTGCCCCGGTAGTTGTGCCGCCGTTGCGCTCTGCGAGAGAAACAATTTTTGCCAAGTTAGGGGCGAGCGCCGATGATGCGCAAATATCTAGATTTACGCTCAATGCTTGGTCGGTCGTGTATTTCACAAAATGAATCGCAGCCCGAACAATTTCAGCAGGAATATTTTGTGAAATTTCACCACCTTTAAACGCGCTGTGGATAGCGTGCAGTATGGTTGCAATCTTCCCGACTTTTTCGGGTGCTTTCCCTAGCATTGCCCGCATCCCTTGTTTGAGACTTTCTACCCGATCACGTTCGCACTTGTTGTAGTAAGCAATGAAAAGTTTTCGGGCCGCTGCATCTAGCCTGAAATTTTGGGGTGGGAGTATATCTAGATGTCCGTAAAGTCCTGATAGCATCGGAGTTAAATCTACTGTGGGCGCATCCTCAAATAATTCTGTAGCAGCTAGCGGTTGTTGGATCAGTTCAAATCTTGCAAATTTTCCGTTATCGTCGCTGCCGTCCCCTAAGAACTGTGCCAGAACTTTTGGCTGGATGTTACCAAAGATTGAAAGCCCGACATGGGGAGCATCAACCGCCAAACCATCGGCTCGCAGCACCGCAGCACCGCCACCGCTCCAATACTCAAGAAGATTTTCTTCATCGCTACCTTTACCACCCCGGTATTGGTTTGGGGACTTCAGCATTCCCGCTAGTTCATCGGCTACCCACAATAAAGCTTGGTCGGGTCTCCTTGCCGCTTGCTTGGGGATGCTCTCACCCGTAGCAGCGGTTATGTAGTAAACCTTTCTTGCTGGCTCTTGAGGTTTAGGCCCTTTATCTTCATCCTTGTTAGCTTTCCAAGCGTTTAAATCTTCCTCATAATTTGCTTGAGCTTCATCGAATGCTTTCCGGCTTATCTCGTTTAACTTTTCCATCGGGTCGGTAATAATTGCCCGGATTATCGGGGTTTTTTTCTGTGAACTCTCAGCAATCATCGCAGCGAAAAAGTTAGGGCATACCCTGAAATTAGTTTGAGGATAAAGCATTGTGCGAGTACCCGGTTTTAGCAGCGTCGAGACTTGAGTCAAAAGAACTAGAGCGTAGCACTCAGGTTTAATGTTGAGAGTTCGTGCCAGTCTTGTAATTCCTTCTGCTAGCTCTGAAGGTAAAATCGCCGTTAAATCTAAGGTTGCAGATTTTGAGGCAAGCAGTTGGGCGACATCTGTCGCCGTATCTTCTCGATCTACTACTTGCTCTAATTCTTCTTCTTTTTCGCGGTAAATTTTCCAGACTTCAGCAGAATTGACCCGATACTTTTGGGCAAGCTCAGAAATTTTAAGTCGTAGCTGAGATTTTTTGAGGTCAGAGTCTAGCAGTTCATCAAGCTCTTCCCCTAGTTCAGATATGGGAGGGACTTGAAACTGAGAGGGGCGGACAACATTTGAGGTTGTTTTTTCCCATTCTGCAAAAGTTGGGGCGATCGCTACAGCATCTAAAAATGCCTTTTCACTTTTGCCCACAATCAGATCGTCCATCCCTTTGAACTTGGTATCCCAGCAGGTGATGTGGACGGTGCATCCATTCTCAATCAGTAAAGTTGCAAATTTTACGATCGCTGCACGACAAGATGGGTTAGCGGCATAGTCGGAGTCAAAGTCAATGTAATGAGTAGTTCCCGGCTGCGCCCACTCTTGAACAAATTTTGCAAGTTTTCCATCCTTCCCCCAGTTCCAGACACCAGTTAGAGCTATAACAGCTAAGCCCAAACTGAGCCCCGCGCCTGCCTTTTTAACTCCCTCTGTCCAGTGACGGGCGATCGATTTGTCGGCGTGAACTTTTGCCCAGTAATCTTTGTCGGGCATGGCCAGGAAGATTGCGTCGGGTTCCATGCCGCTACCTGTGAGGTATTTGCGCGGTTTAGAACCTTCTGGTTGATGTGGTTTGTCCGGTTTGCCTTGTCCACACCAATTGCCTGCGGGTTCCCCAGTTCTCCACTGAACGCCGCGACTCCACCAGCCACCAGTTTTTATAGGTTCCTTCGGACGGACGCGCTCGTTAAATTCTTTGACGGATAGCGATTCTATGTTCTGTTTCGCGATCGCCTCCGCTACCTTTGAATCCTCGCACCATTCGATCAGATATTTTGCGGTGCTTGAAACTTTACCGCCGATCGGAGTAGAATTGTCGTACATGAAAATTAGCTCGCCCCAAGACGAGTTGAATGTGGATAAGCCTCAAAACCGTTGCAGTTCGGATACCAATCGAGAGCAGCGGTTTTTTGGTGTTTACAATTTTTGGAAAATTCAAGGCATAGGAGGTACCGCCCCGCTAGTTGACTAGGGGTGCGATTAAGCTGTCGGTACGTGAGACACCGGTTAAGCCTTTACAAAACTTAGGGATGAGGACTAAGGCTTTAAGCCGTTGAGCTTGCTCCTTTAAAAATGCCGCCTTCGCCAGAAGTTTTGCCCATGTCAGATAACTGGTCACAAGCGCACAAATTCTTTGGGGATTAAATCTGGCGTTGTACTTAACAAACCAGCGCAACCACCAACGCCAAATTCGGCGTTCCTCTAAAATCTCTCGTGGCGTTAGTAGGGGGGTGTTCTCCATGTGATTATTTTAGGCGATGGACGGGATTGAGAGCACGGATTTTAGTTAACTCGGTTGTGCAGGAACCTTATAAGGTTCCATTTTCATTAAGCACGCTTATTGACTGCATTTTATTAGATTTCTCCAAATCACACACCTATAGGTGTCGCATTTTGTTGAATCGCGTCGCACACGTCAGAATGCGGGTTCTGGGAGATTCTTAATTGAACTGGTTAAGTTACAAACCTATAGGTTTCGCCTTTCTCTATGCACGGAGAATATGCAGCGCTTTGGGCAAGTCTCGTTCTGCTAGCGCTAGCCTCGTATAATCTCGTATTTACGGAAACTTATATGAGTTTCCGCCGTAGAAAACCTTGTACAGCAAGGGTTTGAGCGCTATACTTTGGAGAATGGGGAGATTGTGTTTTCTCCCTGGTTTTGCCACATACCGAAAATCGAAACCTATAGGTTTTAACTTTTATTCCTCACTACTGTTTTTTGGTACTTTTTTGTGCTACCCCTCCTCACCCTTAACAAACGGCAACAGAAATTCATACTCTGCCTTCGCATCCCGGTAAGCTTGGCTACTACCGGCTGACACTCCCCAAACTTCTTTAAGGATTTTATTCTTGCCGGTGATGCCCTTCGCGTGACATTGCAGAATCAGTTCGATTTGTTCGCGCTGCCTAGTGGATAAATTCACTACTGCGAGTTCGCTAGAATCGCTCGATGTCTGATTCAGTAGCAGTTCTAGTGATTCTCTTATCGAATCGAGTTCTGCCTCTTGTTCGTCGGTTCGTTCGTTTGTTGCCAGAATTTGTTCTGCTTCCTGTTGCCTTTGTTTCTGAGAAATGTATACGCTAGTCGAGATTTCATCCACCACATCGGCGGTGATTGCCCGCTCTTTAATTGCCTCTATCTCACCCTGCTCAGCCAGTTTGCGAGCGATATTACCCGCCGATACTGCACAAGCAATTGCAGCACACAAACTAACACCTTGCACCGCTTTGTGAGTGTCCAGCTTTTTGTCTAGTGCTGCTAGTGGAACCAACCACAGCACGACAGAGGACGCACTCAATACAAACAGTTTTAGCTGCATAAAAACACCCCCAAACCAATCAGCAGCATCGCCAAACCGCCGATTAAAACTGCCTGTAAGTCAGCCACTGAAATCTTAATCAACTTACTCAGGGAATAGTCAAGCAACCAACTCAACCCCCAAGCAATTGCAATTGCTGCTAACAGGAATAAAACCGCTTTCATTGCCATCGGATGCAAGCTCGCTATCCATCCCAGAAGGGAGGAAGCGATGCACCCGGCGACAAAATAATTTGCCAAGTACATCGCTTTCATTAATCGCCCCCCTCAGTAGCAGACAGTGACTTACAGTAGTTATCAAGCTCCTCACACTCACTACAGTTAAAATAGCTGCGTGAATCCTGCAAAGCGTCCTCCGCTTCTTGTCCGTCACAGTTCAGCAAGTCTACAAAGGTCACATCGGAGTACCAATCGTGCTCAGTCATCCGGTTGTGTACTTCGCAAAAATGTGATCCAGGTTTTTGCCTTTCCATTAGTTCGCCCCCGCCGTCAGCTTGGCTTTAATTTCATCAATCCGAGTACGGGCATCGCTGTCAGCTTTATCAATCCCTAACCCCAGTCGCGCATAACCAGGACGCAAGCTGTGCAAGTGCTTAGCCAGTCGAGTGTCTGAGCGCTTTTTACTCAGTTCGTTATCAGCCACAGCACCTTCATATTTGCGGTGATGACGGTGAACCTTAGCATCGGCTTCTTCAACTTTTGCCAGTGCTTCATAGGCGCGCTTAGACTGCTTTGCACCGTCTGTTTTCTCTTTTGCTAAATCCTTCACGGCGTCCGCTTCTTCTTTGGTAAAGTAGCGCGGTGCTGGCACAACTGGAACACTACGGATGCTGGAAAAATTACCAGGATTTAGCGGGGTGATGACGCTTGCGTCAGTGCTTGCCAGAACTTTTGATTTGTCAATAGCGTGTCCGCCGTCGTTGCTGGCAGTGAGTTTTCCAGCATCAGAATTGCCGCCAAAAAGGCGTAGTTGTAAGCTCATAATTTTGTCCCGATTTGAATGTTGATGCGAACTGGGGAAGGCAATAGATTGAGAGGATTGATTTGTCGCCACAAATTCATAGCCACCACAAACACCCCCGCCGATGCGAGTACAAGTGCAATGAGTTGCCCTAAATCAACCCAGTCTAAAAATGTGGAATTTTGGCGGGTGAAACCGCAAACAGGGAACGAACCGTCGTTAGTCCAATCTAGGGTGTCTACACTGTCTACACATTGAGTGTCAAGCGGTTTAGGCGTTGTGTCTACACTGTCTAGTGTGTTGTCTAGCATTGTGTCTACAGTGTCTACGTTCACTGTGTCAAGCGATTCACCATCAACGAGGTACAGTTCTAGCAGCGCTTCCCATGTAGCAGTTTTGCTGAGTTTTCCAAACTGTCTGGCGTCTTCATTGGTGAAGCCACGGTCAAAGGCGATCGCCTTTAATTGGTCAATGCGACGGTAGCTGACGGTAGGTTTAGTCATGGCTGACAAGCCTCAAATCACCGCCAACAGTCAAGTGCTCGTCAAAACAGGGATAGGAAGAATCCGGCATCTCCCCACTTGTCCAACTGATTAGGTAAGTCCAATCTTGTTCGTAAGGATGCCAGCAGATACCAAGCACTTCGCCGTACTCAATAGAGTCCTGGTTAAGTTCATCAGTCCAGTGGTCAGCGACTTTGTTGCCGATGCAGAATTTCGGGGCCGGATATTTCTTGGGGTTTTCAAAACCTGACTGAGAACGTGGCACAAAAAACAGCAAAGCGGCCGATGCGATTTTCTGCAATAACTCGCGACGGGGAAACATTAAGAGTTGCGATCGTCCGTTAGGACAATCGGCTGAAAGTGGCATAATTTATAGGCTCCAAACGTTGTGATGTAACGGTTTGGGGAAGTCGTGGTTTGGCTAGCATTGCAAGTGCTCGTCAACCGCGCATCAATCTTCCTTAGTTACTCACGATTGCAGACTTCCACTTCCTTGTCAACACAGGAAGTGTAAAGTTTTATGTCGCAAAAGTTGCCCCTAGAATCAACATCCTAACAGCATCAAAGCGGGCGTAAATGCTCCAATACTTTGTTATCTAAATAGTGGGAATTAATAATACTTTCCGACGTATCACACCAACGAGCAATTACCGCAGATGGGATACCTTGCGCCAATTGTTCGCTAATAAAAGTATCCCGACAAGAATATGGAGTAGTAGGCTTGTAACCAGGTTCCCGTGTCTTGTCAGTGATAGGTACAACTATCTTGTGCCAAGCTCTTTGAGAAAAATTGCTGTAGTTGATTGCCTCCCCGGTTGGAGAAGAAAAAACCAATTCTTTAGAGTCAAACTGTTGCGGTCTAATTGACACTAAAAACTCTTTCAACTCATTATTGCAAGGGAATTTTCGGTGTTTGTTATTTTTACTGCCCTTACTCTCAACAGCTTTCCCCTCGATGAACTGAATACTGCCGTTGAACAAAACGTAAGAACAGTCTGGCGAGATATTCCCCCAAGTCAAGCCAATAGCTTCGCTAGGACGGCAACCCGTTAAAAACCAAAATTTTACTAATGGGTAGTATATGTTGTAACAGTGTCCGGGCTTATTTGTGTGAGACTCAAAAGCTTGTAGCACCAGCAACTTTTCTTCAGTGATAAAAGCATTAGGAGTGGGGTCATTCTGCCAGTTGTACTTAGGTAAATCATTAGCCATATCTTTGTAGGGACTGACAGGCAAAGTAATTAACCTGTGCTTAATACCCCAATCAACAGCAGCATTTAAGTGGGTGAGAATGCGCTTAGTCATGTCCCCCGTCGTTGTCCCTAAAAGGACTTCGCGAACTTCTAGCGCTTGCAGAATATCCGAAGGACACTTGGCTATGTGTCGCCCCAACGTAGTCTGCAAGTAGTGCAAAGACTTTGGCTTGAGTGCACCCTGCTTGTAGTTTAAATATTTGCCCCACAACTCTTGCAGCGTCAGACTTGTTGCCCCAAATTTAGCCTGTACCAGATTACTGCTGTGTTTGTGGGGTTGGACAGGCTTGTATTTGCTTAAATCATTTGGGTCAAATATCCCTGTCAGGATGTCAAGCTCAATCTGCTTAGCCTTGCATTCTGCGATCGCCCGGTTCTCCAAAGTATCCGGCAGACCCATGCACACAAACTTATTTTTACCTCCGTAAAGCTCGCGAGGTAAATGAAGGCGTAGCATACCTCGGCTTACCATCACCCCTACAGTCCCATTTTTCCGACGCTGAGATTTGTTTACTTTCATGGTTAGGTCATTAACCCTGCACACCTACAGTACCAAATTGTTTCGCATTTGTTTCGCATTTGTTTCGCATTTTGCATGACAAAAAACTAAGAAGCTTACGTAGAAAGAGATAGAATAAATTGACACCCCTGCCTTCTAAGCAGCGAGCCGCAGGTTCAAGTCCTGCCGTACCCGTTACACAAATTCAATAATATCAAGGGTTGCAGCACTTTTTTACCGCCAAGGAAAGAGGCGCTGAGATATTATTTGCTTCGGATTTGTTTCGGATGCCCGAATCCCAAACAAATCCGAAGCAAAAGCCCCACCGGCCAAACTGGGCGAATCTTCCTGCTTCTGGCCGATCGACACTGCTACCCTTCTGAGTATATGTTTGCCACATCCGATGTGGTATCATAAAAAGTCTATTGTGTCAATAGCCTAGCTCCTGCGATGTTCAAATAGCACCAGCAGCCGGTTGTGGGCCGAGTAGCCCTCAGAGGTTATCCTTAGTAATCAGGCTAGTTTCCGATAGGTTTGGATATGTTCCCAACAACTCTATTTCATATTCCCCAAAATTTAATGCTATTACTCGACCGCAGCGCGATCGACCGATTAAAGCCCCTATTGGCGCAAGCAACCGGAATGCCTATAGTTGCATCGGAAAATACGGCAACAATTGCGCTCGTATTGGTTGCTCTGGGAATTCTGGGTTGGGGATTTTATCGCGCCAGACCTTTTGGCAAACTGGGAATTTTGGCTTGGTTGCAGTCTGTTGCGCTGATGAGTCCCTGGCTGCTGTTCTTTGGTTTGTTCGCCGCCGGAATTTACCTCAATCTAGTGGCGGTATTGTTGCTGCTGGTGGCATCCACGGGATTATACATTTATCTGGGCCGGCAATTGCGTAAGGCTGCATCTGATACAGTGCTGCCACGGCCGGATGCTGCTGAGGTAAAGTCCCAAAGCGATGCTTTCTCGGTCCCTGAGTCGCAGCGACCACCAGGCCCAGAAACCATTAAGATCGTCACCTCGTCGCCTGCGAATAATGAATCAGAAATAATTCCCGTTCCAGTGGAAGACCTCAAGGCAATTAAAGGCATCTTTGGAATTGATACTTTCTTTGCCACAGAAACGATTCCCTATCAAGATGGGGTAATCTTGAAAGGCAATCTCCGAGGAGACCCAGAACAAGTACACTCACGTTTGACGGCAAGTTTGGAAGAAAGATTAAACGATCGCTACCGCCTATTTTTAGTAGAAAATCAGGACGACAAGCCCGTAGTTATTATCTTGCCCAGCACCAACGACCCGCAGCCCACAACCGTGTCTCAAAAAATCCTAGCAGTCGTCCTGCTGCTGGCAACAATTGCTACTAGCTTAGAGACAGGCGGTTTGCTGCTAAGTTTCGATTTCTTTAACTCGCCGACTAGATATCTAGAAGTTTTGCCAATTGCAGCCGGAATTTGGGCGGTTTTAGGGTCTGGGGAAATTGCTCGCAGAGTGCTGGCAAATCGGTACAAGGTTGGTTTGAGTTGGCCATTTTTTATACCAACTTTGCAGATAGGTTGTTTTGGAGCGATCGACCGTTTTGAGTCGCTGCTGCCCAACCGTAAAGTTTTGTTTGACATCGCTTTTGCCGGGTCAGCGGCTGGGGGAATAGTTTCTGTGCTAATGCTGGTAACGGGTTTGCTGCTGTCTCACCCCGGCAGTTTGTTTCAAATTCCCGCAGAATTTTTCAAGGGCTCGGTTTTGGTGGGAACTTTGGCAAAAGTGGTTTTGGGTTCGGCGTTGCAGCAGCAGATTGTTGACGTTCACCCGCTGGTAGTTATCGGTTGGTTGGGCTTGGTAATAACGGCAATTAATTTGATGCCGGCGGGACAGTTGGACGGGGGTAGAATCGTGCAAGCCATCTACGGTCGGAAAATAGCCAGCCGCACTACTTTGGCGACTTTTGTGGTGCTGGCCATCGTTTCTTTAGTTAATCCTTTGGCTCTGTATTGGGCGATCGTGATTCTGATTTTACAGCGGAATCTGGAGCGACCGAGCCTCAACGAGCTGACTGAGCCTGACGACGCTCGCGCGGCTTTGGGTTTGCTAGCTTTGTTCTTGATGATTGCTGCCCTGTTGCCTTTGACTCCGGCTTTGGCTGGCCGTCTGGGAATCGGGAACTAGCAGTAGTCGGGCATCTTTGGTAATAGGCTCTTGGGTTGCGGTAAATTAGTGGAATCTAGGAATTGAGCGATCGAACTGAGAACTGAAGGGCGATCGGGTTCCTAACTACTAATTTCCAATTAAGAGCCCCGCCCGGGGCAATTTATCTATTACCAAAAGTTGATTTTTTTATAACCCAAAATTTGTTTAAACTTGATCAATTAAGTTTAAATAACTTATCTGAGCCTATAGGATAAAGTCATGGCTAATCAACTTCCTCCTGTATTGGTAACTTTTGATGCAGATGTTTTAATGACGGGCAGAACCCAAGTGTGGCAAGAATATTCCAAGGTGGGAACTTGCTATATCCCGGAAGTAGTGTACGACGAAATAGATCGTCTGACAGGGCAAGCGGTGGAAAAAGCTCAAGAGCAAGTAGCTAGAGAGTTTATGCGATTTTTTGCCGACAGCGGTTGGATTGCAACTGACGCTCAGGAAACACACCGAGCTCTCGAACCTTCGATCAAAAATCAAAGCAAGCCAGCAATGCTGGTAGTGGCGACGGCTCAGTGCGTTTACGGTTTGGCTCAGGAACACCCGGAGGCATTGGTGATTTTTGTGTCCAACAGCCAGCCTCTGCTGAAGCGGCTGGCTTCTGTAGGCGCTACGAATCTCTGCGGGATTACCGGGGCGATGCTGTTAAATTGGGCGAGGAAAGGGGAACGCCCGCCGGCGGCGACTCAGCAATTGCAAACTTTGATGCGTACCCTCGCCGAACGCAAATCGACTCAGCGCCCTAACAGCAGAATTCAGGATGCTGCTGTTGGCCAAACGGGGGCTTCTGCTAGCAAGTTAACGGGAACCCGCGGCGCTTCTGAGCTAAAGTCGCCCAGCAGTTTTACTAAAACTAATAAAACGGGTTTGACTCAGAAGCGCAGTGCGAGTTCGCGCCCCAAAACGCCGCCCCGCAATCGCGAGGAGTCGAGAGATTACGAGCCGGCTGTATATCGCATGAAACATATTACACCTCCGAAAAAAAGGGACAGCGGTTTTCTGTCTACTGTGTTCAATTTTTTGGGAGCGTTATTTTTCTTGACGGTAGCGGTAGGTATTTTGTGGCGAGTGTTCGATGTTAGGGGTTTTAGAAAGACTTTTGTGCCGGCTCTACCACAGCCTGTGCAACAATTTGTTAAGTCGATCGACCCTAAATAATCTGGTTTTCTGAAAATTCTACCTTCAGATCCGGCTGACTTCTGCCTTCGGAAACTGGGATAGCACGCTTGGTTAACAAATCGGTTCGCTCCCCTAAATATAGCGGTAAGCTGCTCGTGGCGCACCCTACGGTTAGAATTTCTGGCCTTAGTCCGCTGGCAATTGTCAACGGCTACTATCACAACAGAAGATGAACGCTCCACTTTAGTGTTCTAAAAATTCCTCGCCATGCTGAACGGGAACCAAATAATTAGTGGATTAGCACTGGCTGTTGCCGGTTTTGCGTATGCTTTAGTATTTTTTGTTCTTCTTCCCTTCAGACAATACGATTATGCAGCACCGCTTGGGGCAATAGCAATGGCGATCGCCCTTACTCTAGCAATGAATTGGCTACTATCTGCATCATTGCTAACTGGCTGGAGTTGGGTGGCTGCATTATTTGGTTTTCAGGTAGCCCTGATGCTTTTTGGTAGCGTGTTTCTGGAAGATGGGCTGTACCTGCCAAATTTGTTGTTTTTTGGAACTATGTGCGTAGGATATGCGAGCGTTGATACCAGTTTTTCACAACAAAAAACACTGGTAATTGTGGGCTTATTGACGGTATTTTTCCTAGCTTTAATGTACTTATCTTTGATTGGCAGCTATGCGATCAAAGGCAACAATCCGTTTCAGGGTTCTTCTACCCAGATGCTGCCGCTGTTGAATCAAAGGGTAGAAATTATCACCGACAATCCCAAACAATTGTATTTGAATGGCAAAACTGGCGAACTCACCCATATTGACCGTTATGAGGTGACAGTGAAACTAGATTCTGGAGGAGACGAGAGATTGATGTGGCCCTATGTCGATGTTTGGTGGCAGGATATTAAGGCTGCTAGCGAACAGAAATCGCAGTAATTTATATCGTTTCCGGTAGCATCGTCCGGGATTGTTGACTGTTGACTGTTGACTGTTGACTGTGAGTCAAAAAAATGAAAATTGCGCGAATTATTTGTTGGCAGCTTGATTCGACTTTACGCGCGACGATGAAGCGCGGATTTGATATCGTTTCCGGTTGCATCGGAATAATAAAATCGAGTCAAGACTTAACACTCAACTATTCAGTTTTTCGACCCCTCCTTCTACAGCCAACAGCCAGCAGTCAACAGTCAACAGTCAACAGTCAACAATCATGATGAGTGCAACCGGAATTGATATCATTCACTATTTAAAGCTGGTGCTGTTCCTTCCACAGGTCGAATAATGACCGGTTTATTAGTAGATCGTTGCTCAAAAAGTGCCTTGAGTGCCAAGTCAAGACTTTCGGCCATGACGATGCGGTTTTCGTAGGCAGCAATAACTCTGATTAAAGTTGGCAAACTATTGCGTTCGGCTTCTAAGTAAAGAGGTTCCACATACAGTAAAGATTGTTCTAGGGGAATTACTAATAAGTTTCCTTGAATGGCTTTTGAACCCTGGCGATTCCAGAGAGATATTTGTTCGGAAATAACTGGATCTTGGTTAATTAAAGCTTCTATTTGTTCGGGGCCGTAAACTAATCGCTGTTTGGGGAATAAATACAGCAGCAATTTTCCGTACTCGCTACCATCCGATCGCCCGGCAATCCAAGCAATTAAATTGTTGCGACTTACTGGTGTAAATGGCAGCAGCAAAATAAATTCTTCGGCTTTTTCAGTTGGCAGCTTCATAATCAAATAATAGGGTGATACGGGCTGCTGTTCGCTGCCATAAATTTCATTGGGAACTCGCCACAAATCCTCCCGATTGTAAAATACTTGCGGGTCTTCCATATGATAAGTTAGCAAGCGTTCTGATTGAATGCTCAGCAAATCTACAGGATATCTGATATGTTTGCGGAGAGCCGGAGGCATTTTGTCAAGGGGTTTGAAGAGTCCGGGAAAGATAGCCATCCAACTGTTAATAATCGGATCGGAGGGATTGGCAACGTAGAAGTCAACAGACCCGTTGTAGGCATCAATCACTACTTTAACGGAGTTGCGGATGTAGTTAAACTCATGATTTCCGGGGTCAGAATACGGATAGCGATCGCTCGCTGTATAGGCATCGATAATCCAGTAAAGATAGTTGGGAGATTTATCAGTGGCCGAGGGTGAAGGTTTAATCTCGTTGCCATTTTCATCTTTTTCTTTTTCTATATCATCATTGCTAAGATTGGCGTTCGCTACTACTAAATACGGGTCAGAATCGTAGCGCAAAAAAGGAGCTATCGCCCGGACTCTTTTATTAATATTTCGACGGTACAGCAATTTAGTTTCTGGCGTAAAATTGCGCGTCAGTGCCATTTGCCAATTTTTGAGATAATTAGCAAACAGCCAGCGCCGCCACATAGAACCGATCGCAATTCCGCCCCTACCGCTGTAAGTATTGTAAACATTGTCTTCGCCGCTGGGATAATCGAATTCTTTGACTTTTGTCGGCGCCATCGCTTCTGTATCGGTGATTTCGCCGTAGTAAATTCGCGGGTAGCCGATCGGAATACTGGCCCGAATTCGATCGCTAGTGACTTCCAAAGCAGTCTCTCCTTTCTGGGCTGCCACTCCAATATCTTTGACAAAATAATCTGGTAAACCGCCGACACCGACTGTATTTACCGGAGAAAGAGTAAAGCCGTAACCGTGGGTGTAAACCAGGTGTTTGTTCACCCAAGTTTGAGCTTCGGGGGCAACTGCCGTGTAATCTAATTCCCGCGCTGCCAGAAACACTTGTTGGCTTTCAGAATCTCCCTTTTTGGCTTTTTCATTTTTGATTGTGTAGCGCTCGATATCGGCATCAGGAAATGTATAATAGGGTCGGATTTGCTGTAACTGTCGGGTAGTTTGCAGCAGCGGTCGCTTGTCCCACAGCCGGATGTTGCTAATAGTAAGTTGATTTTTTTCTAAGTCGGCATAAGTAAGTTTTCCGGCGGGATCGAAAGTTTTTATTTCTATATTGTTGAGGTCAAAGGCTTCTTGAGTAAAGGCAATGCTGCGCTTGAGGTACGGTTTTTCTCGTGCTAGTTCGTTTGGTCTAACTAGAAGTTGCTGCACAATTTGTGGCAGCAGCCAACCTCCCAAAAAAATTAAAGTTAGCCACGCTACAATAATCTTTTTTATGAGTTCATTTTTAATTTTGAATTGGTAAACCTGGCACAGCATCAAAACTGCGATCGCCCCCGCCAAAATACTCAAAAATCCATAGAAGGGCAGCCGCACCGTCACGTCAGCATAATTCGCCCCGTAAGTAACGTCTCCCCGCGAATACAGCAATGAGTAGCGCCCCAACCAGTAGCGGAATGCAACGGCTAGCATGGAAGCTGCACCCAACCCGTACAAGTGCCGCTGCTGCGATCGAGAAAACCCCAAAAATATCCCTTGACTCAGGCTATTTCCCGACAGCAAATATGTTAAAGCACAAGATACTAAACTGTACAAAAATACAACTGTCAGCCACAAGCCTAGCAAATCTAAGATTGGCAAAATAAATACATAAAAGCTAATATTTTGATTAAAAAGAGGGTCGGTTGTGTTAAAATTAGTAGGGTGAAAATATTGTAAAACATTTGTCCAGCGACTGGTGGCAATCAGCCCGATCGCCAAACTGAGAAAAAGGGCGATCGCCCGCAGCCAAAAATCCGGCTTAATTACCACCGCTAACATTGTCACCAGAAGCAAGCCTAACTGCCACCAGCGAGAAAATAGCTGCACCCCTATTTGTTGGATTGACTCAATTCCCAACTGCACGGGCGACGCAGGTAAATTGTCAGCTATACCCAAATAGGTGAGGCTGTTTGCAGCTAACAGCCCGCAGTGAATTACTATAAAAGTTGCGATCGAACTCAATCCGAATACTGCCAAAAGCAGCCAGGACAAGCTAATTTGGGATTTAGCAACAGGTATTTCGTAATTCTTCCCGGTATTCTTCCCCGTGTTGTTCGCCCCCAGTGAAGCGAATAGCGCCCCCACAATCGGCGATTTTTCTTCCTCTGCGGGATGTTGCAGGCGGCGGGCTAAAGCCAAATTTCCGAGCACAAAGACAGAAGAAACAGCAATTGCGATCGTCCCCAGCAACGCTTGAGTTTTCAGCTTTAAGAGAAAAACCTGAAGATATCCAACTTCCTGAAACCAGAGAATTTCTGCCGCCATCCGGGAGGCAAATTCCAAAACCAGCCCCAGCCCCGCAATCAGTAGGATTATTTGATAAATTCGCCTATTAGTCATTAGTTATTAGTCATTAGTTATTAGTCATTAGTTATTGGTTGAATTATAACTGATATCAGGTTCGAGCAAATTACCCTCCCGAATGATGCTTTTGCCGCCAGGGTTGGAGGCATTTTTATTCATGGTAATTGACCGGACATAATATGACTCCTGCTTTCGGGTCAACTGACTAATGACTAATAACCAATGACTAATGACAAACTAGCTATATTGCTGATTGACATCCACATCCAAATTAAAGAGTGTTTGTAAAGTTTGCATCGCTTGCCGCCGCGCCTCAATATCCTGCTGAGCGCGCAACTGTACCATCGGATCGTGCAAAATCTTATTCACAATCCCCCTTGTTAAAGATTCAATCACATCTTGATGTTTCTCCGAAAATTCCGAACCAAGACGCGATAAAGCTTTTTCTAACTCTTGTTCCCGAATCAATTCTATCTTATCCCGCAAACAGCTAATAGTAGGAACAGTTTCTAGGCTGCGCCACCAGAGATCAAAAGCCTCTACTTCCTGTTCCAGCAAGCCCTGAGCTTCCAGTGCCATTTTGCGGCGGCTTTCGTGATTTTGAGCTACCACTGCTTTCAAGTCGTCCACATTAAACGATCGCACATTAGCGAGTTCGTTCGCATCCGAGTCAATGTTGCGTGGCACAGAAATATCCACCAACATCAAAGGGCGATTCGGGTCTAAAACCGCTTCCAATTTAGCTTTATTTAACAGTGGCTCGGTAGCTGCGGTACTGGTAAAAACCAAGTCAGAACTGGCAATTATCTGCATCATTTCCGAGAGCTGATACAGGTGCAATTCAGCATCTTTAAACTGACCGGCCAACTCCAGAGCGCCCCGCACAGAGCGGTTAACGATCGAAATATGGCTAGCTCCTTTTGAGAGCAAATGCTGTACCAAAAGCCGCGACATTTTGCCAGCACCGATAATCGCAATTTTGCTGCTTGCTAAATGCTGACCCTTCATTTGAGCCAATTCTGCCGCCGCCGAACTGATAGAAACTGCACCGGTACCGATGCTAGTTTCCGTGCGAACTCGCTTCCCTGCTGTGAGAGCTTGCTTGAACAAGCGCTCTAAAATTCTGCCTACACCTTTGTACTGCTGGGCGAGTTTGTGAGTTTGTTTCACCTGAGCCAAAATTTGTCCTTCTCCGAGAACCAAACTGTCGAGGCCAGAAGCCACTCGCATCAAGTGCATCACCGCATCTTCGTGCAGCAAAATAAACAGGTGAGGGCGCAAAGACTGCACATAAACTTTACTGCATTCTGAAAGGAACTGAATAACCTCTCGCACACCAGGCTCCGACTCGCTGGTAACAATATAAATCTCTAAGCGGTTGCAAGTGCTGAGGATGGCAACCTCTTGAATGTGCGGGTAGCCGCGCAATTGGGCGATCGCCGCTTCAACTTTCTGTTCTGGAATGCTCAGTTTTTCGCGAACTTCTACCGGCGCTGTTTTGTGGCTGAGACCTATGACTGCAATATTCATATCTGTGATTTGTCACTATTTCTTTCTTAGTTGTTAACAGTCACCTGTTATTAGTTCTTAGTTTATCGCTAATTGCTAATCATCGGTGACTGTTAACCGTTAACTGTTAATTGTTAACATTTAACTGTTAACCACTAACTAATCACTAATTCAATTGCAGAGATTTCGGCTGGTCAAACATATGGATTGTATCCACAAACCGAGCAGTTTTCGACTGAGAAGAAATTACCAAACTTTCAGTGCGAGCGCCGCCGCCAAAGAAGCGAACTCCATTCATCAGCGTTCCGGGAGTAATCCCGCAAGCTGCAAACAGAACTGTTTCTCCAGATGCCAACTCTTCAGCATTGTAAATCTTGTCAGGGTCTGTGATGCCCATGTCTTTAAGTCGAGCGATATTGCTCTCTTTGCTTTCACCGATCAAACCAGTTTTTACAACAGCCGGATCGTAAATTAACTGCCCTTGGAAGTGACCGCCCAAGCAGCGCATTGCTGCTGCGGAAATCACACCTTCGGGTGCAGCGCCAATACCCATAAGTGCGTGGATGTTGGAACCAGAAAACGCGCAAGAAATCGCTGCCGAAACGTCGCCGTCGCTGATCAGCCGAACTCTTGCACCCGCTTGCCGAATTTCATTAATTAAATCTTTGTGCCGGGGGCGATCCATGACCACCACCACCAAATCTTCAATACTGCGGCCGAGACAATCAGAGATAATTTTGAGGTTTTGAGTTGGCGTTTTGCGAATATCTACATGATTCTTAGCAGCCGCAGGAGCAGCCAATTTGTTCATGTAGAAATCCGGTGCCGCAAACAAACCACCTTTTTCAGAGATTGCCAAAACTGCCATCGAACCGTTTTGACCGTAAGCTACCAGGTTAGTACCTTCGCAGGGGTCAACAGCGATGTCAATTTCGATCAATTCATCTATGTTGCAGACATCTTTGGCATCTTCGCGGGTACAAATACCTACTTGTTCGCCGATGTAAAGCATGGGTGCGTCATCGCGTTCGCCTTCACCGATCACGATGCGGCCGCGCATATGAATTTTGTTCATGCGCTCCCGCATGGCTTCTACAGCCACTCTGTCGGCTTCATCTTTCTCGCCTTTGCCCATCAAGCGAGCGGAGGCGATGGCTGCCTGCTCAACTACTTCGATAATCTCTAAACCGATTACATTGTCCACGAACTAGATCCTCCCAACTGCTGATGCGTGCCTTGTGCTCTTTTGCACTCCCAGCCATCAAGTTTATCAGAGGCGGGGATCTGTGCGAGCGCAAGCAGTTGCTTAGTTTGTGTTAACTTTTGCTTCTTTGATACAGGGGCTGGAAAATCTGCTCCCAACAAGCTCAAAGATCCGACCAAGAGGGCCGGCACGGGGAGTAGGGGTAGCACGGCCCCTACAAGAGAATGAAACAGCCCTGCCGTCTGAGCGCTAAATCGCGGACTCCAGAGGTTCCGGGGCAGCCAGGGGCTGTTTCAGGCAACTTGTCATTCCGAGTGCCGTTAAAGGTTTTATGATTAGTTTGCGATGCACGATTTCTCAGAAACCTGGTTGCTAACCCGGAATTTATCGTTACTAAACCAAACATTTTGGTAGAAACCGGGTTTCTGAGGGTAAGTCCTAATGATAATCACAAATCAAATGGACAGCTCCAAATCGGGACGCAGTAGACTTTATCAGCGGGAAGGAATAAAAAATGATGATGAAAGCCCAAGATATTATGACCACAGATGTTGTTACCATTCGCGGTTCAGCAACGGTAGCTGAAGCGGTGGCGATGATGAACGATTTGTGTTTGCGCGCGTTGATTGTGGAACGCCGCCACGAACAAGATGCCTACGGCATTGTGACCGAAACGGATATTGTCTATAAAGTAGCAGCCTACGGAGTAGACCCGAAAAAAGTCCGCGTCTTCGAGATTATGACCAAACCGTGCATCACGGTGAATCCCGACTTGGGCGTGGAATATGTGGCTAGGTTGTTCGCGAATACCCGCATCCGCCGGGCGCCGGTGATTAAGGACGAGCTAGTGGGCATTATTTCGGTCACGGATATATTGACAAAAAGCGATTTTCTTGAGAAGCCGAAGAGTGTTTTATTTGACGAAGAAATCGAACAGGCGATCGCAGATGCCAGAACTATCTGTGCCGAAAAAGGCGCTACCTCTAGAGAGTGCGCGGTAGCCTGGGATATTGTAGAAGAAATGCAGGCTGAGGCTTCTCACCAGCGATCGATGAAGCTAGAAAAAACGGCTTTTGACGAGTATTGCGAGGAAAATCCCGAGGCTGCTGAAGCGCGGATGTACGATAGTTAATTTAGTTATTAGTCATTAGCCCTTAGTTATTAGTTATCAACTCTTATTTATGGATTGATAACTAATAGCTAACGGTCGGACATAGCTTTTTTTCTGCGACCTTCAGGAAAAACAAAAAGATTAAGTGTTTGGTTGAGTCATACAAAACACGTTCAACTTATTCCCATCAAGATCCCGAAAATATCCCGCATAAAACCCCGGCAACACGCCTCTTGGCCCTGCTGGTCCTTCATCCTGAGCCCCAAGTTCGATCGCTTTGTTATAAACTAAGTTGACTTTTTCTGGACTGTCAACTTGAAGAGCTATCATTACTCCATTGCCAACAGTTGCTGTGTTACCATCAAATGGCTTTGTAATAGCAAGTGCTGGTCCATTGGGAGAAACACTCCATGCGATAAATCCGTCGAATTCCATGAATCATCGAGCACCTATTTCAGCAAGCAAAGCATCATAAAACTTTGCTGCACTTTCAATATCGTTGGTACCCAGTGTAACATATCCGATCATATTTTTTGTCTTCTAACTGATGTTAAGATTTAAAAAATGTTTGAGCAAATAACAACTGAGTTAAACTGATCTTTAGAAAACCCAAGCTACAACTCAAACATCATTTTACATCATAACTCAAACTATCTCGGTTTTGTCCGCTGCAATGATTTATTGCCGATCGCTAATACATTCGGGACTGTCTCTAGTTGGACTGTTGACGATCGCACTTACCGCTTTTGCTTTCATGGCTTCGGAAGCATAGGGCTTTAACAAGGGCAAAACTTCCTGAGCATTTTTAACAGCAGGATCTAGCCACTGTTCCCAATCGCTGTCGGGGAGAATCACTGGCATTCGATCGTGCAGCGGCTGCACTGTTTCGTTAGCAGCGGTAGTAATTATACTGCAAGATACAAGGTTTTCTTTTTCTGGAGATTCCCAATTTTCCCACAAACCGGCAAAAGCAAAAGGTTCGCCGTCTGCCTTTTGAAAATAGTAAGGCTGTTTGTTCTTTCCCTCCTGTTGCCATTCGTAGAAACCGTCAGCGACTATCAAACATCGCCTGTGCTTGATGGCGCTGCGAAAAGCAGGTTTTTCGGCTACAGTTTCCGATCGCGCATTAATCATGCGACTGCCTATTTTCATGTCTTTTGCCCAACTTGGAATCAAACCCCAGCGCATAAATTGAAACTCTCGCTGCATTTTTTCTGGTTCAACTGTTACTGTGGCAACTGATTGAGTTGGGGCGATATTGTATCGCGGTTTGATGTCGGGAACTGCCGACAGTTTGAAGAATTCGGCGATGATTTGACCTGAAGTAGTTAAAGTGTATCGTCCACACATAATTTATAATTGGTATTAACAAAAAGGTAGATTGCAATTTACCGTTGGGCGGGGCGGGTTTTCGAGATTATTGGTGTTAGGCAAAGATGGTTGGTAAAACCCGCCCCTACGAGACAGTGCTAAATTGTGGAACATTCGCAGACAACCATTCGGCGCGCAACTTTTCAATAGCTAATTCTTTAAATTTAGCTTCTACTTCAATCCAAGGAGCCTGATAATAGCAATTAGGCATTTCTGTAATTAAATCGCTGTGGCGCGGATCGGCAAAAAATTCTCTGCCATTCGATATGTGTACTAATTGCCATTCAGGAACAGACCAACTTGTGCGGGCTGCTGCGAGCATTTCGGCAACGCTGGGATCGTCGTAAGTTTCTAAATGTTCGTGAATGACGTGGTGGTGGGCGTCAAAAACCATTGGTACGCCGGTATCGAGACAAACTTCTAAAATTTCCGAGGAACTGTAAGCGTATTCGTCATTTTCAAAGGTTAAGCGCGATCGAATAGATTCTGGCAAGTCACGGATGACTGATGTGAGCTGCGAAGTGCGATCGCCCTTGCCGCCGTGAATGTTCATCAGTGCCTGGGGCGATCGGGGCTGTCCCAACATATCTAAAATTAAAGCATGAGTCGCAAGAATTTTAATGCTGTTGGCAACGACATCAGGCTTGTCGGAACTGAGGACGACAAATTGATCCGGGTGGAGTACCAAGCGGATGCCTAAAGAAAGAGCGCGATCGCCCGTAGTCCACAATTCCTCAGTCATAGAGTGTAGCACTGCTTCCCCCAAATCTGTATCTGCAAAAGGGAACAGTGCAGAAGTCATGCGGTAGAGCTTAATCTGATTAGCAGAACAGAAGTCGATCGCTTTGTCAAGCCGCTTTAAGTTGTCTGTATAAAGCTCGAGCAATACAGTTTCTTGTTCAGTTTCCGAAAGCTGTAAAAGTCGTTTCCGCGTGACAGTGCGAAAGCGAACTTCATTGGATGTTGTAATGCAGACTAACCCCAGTTCCGGCAATTTGTCTTTTTGAAATAGTTGGTTAATCTCGCTCATTTATCAATAATTCCTAACTTAAATTTTAGGTTAAATAGTTTTGTCGGAAGGGCTTTAGTCCTTGGTTCTGAAGCTGTGATATCAATTCCGGTTGTATCGGAATGATTAAACCACAGAGGGCACAGAGGACACAGAGAAAGAGAAGAGAGAGATGCATAATTCCGATGTCAACGGATTTGATATGAGGTACTACTGAACCTGACCGAATACTCCGCCAGAGATTGAAATCCCTGGCGGAGTATAGGGACAGGTGCAAGATCTAATTAGTACAAACCTGATTTTTATCAAACATCTAATCAACCGCGTCGCAGATAGCATATCGAGGCCTATTTAATCGATATAACTATTGCTGTTCTTCGCCAGACTCAGCCTCTTCGTCGGGCCGCGCGGTAGCAACAGGATTTTCCATTGCTTCGTTATGGAACGGATAACCGGATGTTTCTTGATTTAGCGGGTCAGCGGGTTGGTCGTCAGGGGATGTAATTTGACCGTTAGTGTTGGTATTGGGTTTTGTGGAAGAACCTTTATGGCTGGCGTGACCGCTACTCATCTTTTTTTCCTCAATTAGGTCGATCGAACAATTTCTAGCTTAGACTTAGCTGCGGCGGGCGATCGCCTATCTTAAGTCAGATATCTGCTTGAGTACATCGCACAGCAGAAAGTTTGTATTACTCTGCCATAGATTCGAGCAGACGACCAACTACAGGGTCAATCTGCCAGTAATCCTTACCGTCTTGCTTCTGATTTCCTAAATGCGAGACAAGACTGAGGAGTTCCGCCCATCGGAGAGTCTGCTTGACAATTTCAGGCGATACATCATCCAGAACCTCAATTAATTCCTCAACCACTGCTGCTTCTCCCCATTGGGCCAAAGTTCTCATTACCAGTTTTCTTTGAGGTTCGCAACCGTCAAAGCCCATTGAATTAATTAATTTATCAGATTTATTAAATTGATTCTTCAGTTCCGCCAAGGAATCTTGCCAGCGATGCGGATTAGCTTGGGAAAATTGATAGAATTTTTGCAACAGGTTTGACCAATTCCCTGTAACTTCCGTAATCTTCTTTCTAACTTCTAGTCCGCTGGGCAACTTAGCATCTTCCAACCAATGTCGCAGCGCCGCATCGTGCCAAGGTTTGAGGCTGAAAAATCTTAGTTCCTTAAAGGAATCTAAACCTATCGAATTAGGAATAACTAACTGCCAAGCCTTCTGAGGATCGGCGACAAAAACAAGCTGAATAAACGCTTCTTTCTTCAATCTTTTGATTTTCTTAATTGCCTCATCAACCCAATCCTTACTCCAAAGGGTGGTGGCTGATACAACAACGAGCGTGATATCTTTTTTACGATGGTAAATAATTTCTGTCAAACGCTGGCTGAAATCCGATAGGTCTGAGAGATTTTCTAAATAGTGATAGTGAATTTTGCAATCCTTCTTACTAGCTGCTGCTTCCATCATAAAAACTCTCAAATCGTCAATTCCTGCGGCTTGGCAGCCAAATATAATAGAGACACGATTCTCCGGGCGCAGCAGCTCTGATTCCTGTTGAACAGTTAAAGGACTGCGCCGGGAATCAGCTTTATTTTTGACAAGAGGAGACCGAAAAGTAGCAGGTTCGTATTCAGGTGGAGCTTCACGCGGTCTCAGAAGTTCTGCTTCAATTTCTGGTTGCGTACCCATAAGCAAGGCTAAATTAGAACTTCTCAGAGTGAAGTAACCTGGATTGGTTTCTCGTAAAACTCCTAATCCGACCATTTCTTCTAGTAAAGCCAGGATTTCATCTTCCGATGACCTTCCCGCGAATCCGTCAGACCACCAATACAAGACTTGTTCGCGAATCCAAGATACAGAAAACCCATCCTCCATGCCTGTTTCATCCTCCTGAGAGCCATCAGCAATCGAGTAGGCAATTACCTCGTAGCGCTTATCGAGCCCCAATGTCAACTTAAAGCGATCGCGAATATTATTGCGAAGGTCTTGACTTTGATAAGCTTCTTCTACATGGCGAGAAGTAATCACGTAAGGCGGACTAATTTTAGGATCGAAAGTAGGGACATCTGGGTTAGTAATGTGCTTGAGTAACTGCTCGCAATAGAGTTGAATCAAGCTCGGATAATAGTTAGTCTGCCAAAGAATGCGCGGGATTAAATCAAGTGATTCAAAACGATAGCCAAGACTAGCCAGCGGACGTTCTACCAAAGCTGTTGCCGCACGCATTTCACCATTATTCAGCAGAGGCCCAATGCAGATCGGCCTGCCAAAGTGAGCCAGCGGATGATTTGCTTGTCTAGTGGTTCTCAGAACGTTGTGCAATCCGGCAAAGACTACCTTAAAACGTCGGTCAGTTTCCATCATTAATTTTCTGAGTTCATCGCAGCGGAGGAAATCCTCCTTACCATCGGCTTCAAGGAAATTATCTGCCTCATCCAACAACAGCAAAAAGCGCCGCTGCTTGTCCAATTCCAGCCAATTTTTAATCCGCAGCAAGCTGCTTTCGCGAACGGAGTTGCGCCGATTGGTATCAGGAATTTTCAATTTATCCAATTCTCCGTTTAGTAAATCCCAAATCTTATCTAAAGCTTGGTTGCGTCCAATTTCTTTAATATCCAAAAATAGGGCGTTCCTTCCCGCGTCGGTTCCATGAAAAGTCCGGTGTACATACTTAAGCAAAACGGTTTTACCTAACTGCCGACCTCCATAAATCAAACAAGAACCAAGAGGATCGATTATGGATTCCCGTTCTCGTACTCGCCCGTAAAACATCTCAGGCGGAACCTCTCCTGCTGCGGTTTTATAAGGTTCTAAGAAAGTAAAGGGTAAGGTACAATCAAACAATACAGGTAAGCGTGTTTTTTGTTCTCCGCAAAGGTAGAGCATCAGCACATCATCTATCACAATGAAAGTGCTCCGACGCTGCCGACACAAATCAGCCAAATCTCGGCGTTTCTTTTCAGTCATTCGCCCAAAATGAAAGACGAATATCGGCCCTCCAAGAGCTGTTTCTCCAACGGCATTGAGGAGATCCTGTTCGTTCGGTCTATCCCATACACAAAGAATGCGGTAATGGCCCTTCGCGGCTGAACCATAGGCAGACACAGGACAGCGATTTTGGTCAAATATCGGCTCAGCATTAACGTCAATCCAGGTATTTTGTCCTGATTTTTTAAATGTAAGAGATGTTATGTTAAAACCGAGGTTGCTGAGAATTTGGCGAGCATCTTTCTCTGTGATTTCTTGCTTCCTTCCCTTGGCTGCAAACCAAGCGTCTAGCATATCAGCGGCTTTTTTGGCTTGAGTTCCTTGCGGTATCTGGATTTTTGCGATACTTTTCCCTTTGGAAATATTGGGAATTAGGTCTTGCTTTTTTTGTCGATCGCGATCGCACTCCTCAAGCACTTTTTCGATCGCAGCATACTTATGCTCGAAGAAGTCTTTAAAAGCATCTCTTTTTTCCTCTGGTTCAGGAAGCGATCGCCGCTCTTGCAGCATAGATATATATTCCTTAGCCGTCAGGATATCGCCTTGCTCCAATACACTGCAAATTCTGGTACGATCGGCATCTGCTATACCTGTTTGCTGAAGACTCTCTAATTCCTCGGATACTCGATCGATCTGTTCCTGGCGCTTGGCGCTAATTCCTTGACCGATCGCCCGAAGCAGCTCAATTTTTTCGGAAAACCGCCTGGTTGTTACATGAGCATTTTTAATGCTTTCAATCTGTGCTGCATAAGCACTTCTATCTGTTTCTCTTAGTAAACCAAAAGCTACGGCACTTTCGAGCTGTTTGCTAGTAGTCTCGACCTGCTCCTGCAAAATTCCTTGACACTCTTCAATCCGATTATTGCGTTCGTCCTTTAGCCGATCGAGGTCTAATGTTGATTCGGGGTTGTGTTCGAGGTATTCGATGATTTGCGCCGTAGCCTCGTGATTTCCGACCGCTTTTGAACTACAGACATAACTTTGCATATCGAATGCTTGTTGCCAATCCCAAATATCATTTTTGACTAACTCCAAAATTCCCTTTATACCCGCTTCAGGATTAGCGATATCTAGTTCCCAGTCATCGTCGATCGGGATAGATGGCATTCTTAACAGCTCCGCGTGCAGGATATATTTTGGGTCAGGTTCTGCGGTTGACAATTCGGTATCTGGATCGAAGATATTGCCGATGTCTTCCACAGCTTTTCGGCAACAGGCAATACCAGCTAAAATAAACACTGGAGGTTTTGTCGCCTCAAAGGTATCTAATTCTTGGAGAACCATATCTTGAAGATTCTCAATATCTTGTTTTAACTGTTTGGCTTCTTTCTGAAGATAATTTTCGCTTTCAGCTAAGCGCGATTCCTGCTCCTTAACCCAGCGACCCACCCAATTCAAAAATTGCCGAGCGCGAGAGCGAAGCTGAATGAGGGCTTTACCTGTAATGATACCAGCACCTTTAGGGCGACGAATTTTGCGCTCTGTTCGCTGAATTTCCCCGTCTAGATTGGACTCATTAGATAATCTCTCGATCTGCTTCTTGAGGAAGGGAAGTTGGCTCAAATCTTTTTGCTTGATGGGAAGCCACAGAGTGTAAAAAAGTTCACCGGGATTCAACCACTCGACCCAAACTTTCTTTGCATGACCGTAAATCAAATCTTGTTGTGGCGCTTGAGACCACCAATCCTCGATTTTCATATACAAATCGTCTAAATCTTTTTGCAAGGCTGCCAGAGTTTTTGCTTTCTTGATGGCTTTTGTATCTAGGGCCCGCTGCCGATCGCCGTGTCTGGCGATAATTTGGCAATAATCGTACAGTTTGTCGAGTCCAGCTTTACCGAATTGAAGCTCCTGGAAAAGGTGCGAAGCACCGGTATTTGGGGCTAGTAAAGACGGTCGCATTGCTGCTGCGGCTAAGAGCAAGCTTACGGCTTGATTCCATTCACTTTTTTCGGGTAATGAATAGCTGGCGGTGTAACTGGTGAAGTCATCTTTAAGCAGATTTGCAAGTTTTCCATATCCTACATCATCGCGCAGGTTTTGTCCTAGCAATACTGCTCTAATTAAATGCGGTGGCAGGTGCGGTTCAAAGTTGGAGTATTGTTTTTCAAAGCAGCGAGCTAAATGAAACGCAAGGCTGAGTTTTTCTTCAAGAATCAGCCGCCAAACTAAGTCGCGCAAAACTGCTGGACGTTCTCGATCGGGGTCGTCCAAGATGGATTGAGCGATTTGTTGAGCGGTATCATTGGGCGAGAAGCTGTAGAGAGACTGTTTTTCTTCTCTTTTTTTATTTCCCGGCTTGTCAACTTCTTTTCCTTGCTTATTTTCCGAATTTTGCTGATTTATCTGAATTGTGGGTGGCAGTTCTATGGGTGGAAAATTAGGGATATTTTCAGCGGTTTGCTGCGCGATCGCCTCCTCTGTCAATACCGAGTTCAACTCTGCTAATGGTGGTTGTTCGACAACAGGAACAGTTTCAGATTCCGGCTCATAAACTAAGGAAGTTTCGTCTAAGTTATTGTTAGTAGAAACCGCAGGCAAATCTGGTATTGTTTCCGACTGAATAATCAGTTTACCTCTGACTGCTGCCATCGCCAGAGTTCTTTCAAATGATTTTGCTACGGCATCCTGTAAAGAAGCTAAATGCTCGTCATCTGCTGCTTCCCATTCTGCAATTAGTGTTAGCAGTTGGCAGAATGGATGATTACCGTCAGCCAAGAGTTGGGTGTAGGGATGCAAGTCAGACTCCTGGGATTCGGAGATGGCGCGTTGAAGTTCGCGGGCTGTTTTCTGACATTCCAGCAATGACTGAAAATTGCTCTCTACTCGATGGGCGATCGCTAAAACTCGTTCCAGAACCCTCAAAGCAGAGTCGCGGACAAGAGCGATCGCACTTTTTTGCTTCTCGGCCAAATCCACACGCTCAAGTACAGACTTGATATCTGCTAAAGAATCAATTTCTTCAACTTTCAGCGTTGTCGATACTGCAAAATATTCAGCCAATTCTAGCACATTATCGCGAAGCTGAATAAACTTTTTATGGGACTCATCAAGTTCTTGAATCAGCTCTTTAGATATAGGTATACCAGGGTTTAGCAATTTTCGACTCGCCTCTGACAGCCGTTTCTCTAGTTGGGAAAAAACATCTTCTAGTGCGGTGAGTTGTTTGAGTAAGTCTGCTGAATTGTGTTTCATCGGTTTAATCGCTCCATTCAAGTTATTTTCTCTCAGTTCGGCAATGTGGAAATTATGCTCATTCAAATTTGCATAATTCAGATTGTTTTGACTTCCATCGGTTCTCGACAAGTAAGTCTCCTCCAATATAGTTTCTTCTATATTTGATTCTTCTATGAAGTTGTTAAAAGGAATTAATGGTTCTGTCATATTAGCTGTATCAACTATTTTATCACGAACAGGCTCCTGTAAGAAAGTGTCGCGGCTGCGAGACAAGTTTTCTGAGATATTGAACTGTCTGGGCTGCATCGGTTGGGCGATCGGTCTTTTTGTCTGAGTTTGGTCAATCCCTGTAGGGCGAATACATTCTTTTAAAATACTGTTGCGGTTGGGATGGCGCAATCTTAGTAAAGCCTTAGCCTCAATTTGCCGAATCCGTTCGCGGGTAACATCAAATATATTACCGATTTCCTGTAGACTTTTCTCGCGGCCATCATCCAATCCGAATCGCATCCGAATAACGTCACGTTGTCTAGGACCCAGAGTATCTAAAACGCTTTCTAAATCTTCGGCAAACAAATTTTTATATACTTTTTCTTCTGGTGTTTCTCCATCGAATTTAATCAACTCTCCCAATGTATAGTCTTCATCATCACCCATTTTAGTATCTAAGGAAATGATAGATTTAGCCGATTGAACAACAAAGCGCAATTTGGCAATTGTTATCTCCATTTTAGTCGCGATTTCTTCTTCCGTAGGCTTGTGGCCGATTTCTTGAGAAAGCTGTTTGGTAGTTTTCTTGATCTTCGAGATAGTTTCATAAACGTGAACTGGTAGGCGGATAGTCCGCGATTGATCGACAATAGCCCGCGTAATTGCCTGACGAATCCACCAATATGCGTAGGTGGAAAACCTGGTTCCCATCGTGCAATCAAACTTTTCTACAGCCTTGATTAAACCGAGATTTCCCTCCTGAATCAAGTCTAATAAATCCAGCCCTCGATTTTGATATTTTTTAGCGATTGAGACTACCAGCCGCAAGTTAGACTCTACCATTTTGTCTTTCGCTTTTGGGCTGGCCTCTAATTCTAACTCAGAAAATTTTCGAGCTAATTCAATCTCTTCGTCAGCTTTGAGCATGGGAATTCGACCGATCTCTTGCAGATAAACGCGAAGCGAATCTGGCGGTATACGGTCTTCTTTAAATTTGATGCTGTCAGGAAGAGTTTTATGCCAAGCTTCATGAAATTCGTCAAAGTT
This sequence comes from Microcoleus sp. B5-D4, assembly GCF_036705145.1. Lineage (NCBI taxonomy): Bacteria > Bacillati > Cyanobacteriota > Cyanophyceae > Oscillatoriales > Microcoleaceae > Microcoleus > Microcoleus sp. B5-D4. The sequence continues at coordinate 52,761 of NZ_JAUBTV010000021.1, forward strand.
GCTAAATCCGTGATTTTTATGCAACTCTGCCAAGGAAAGAGCGAAGAGATTTTTTAAATGGGAGTTTGTAGGACTGTCGAATGGGATATCTTTAATATGTTTGACTTTTCCTAATACATCTTTAGATTCATTGCCTTTGTCGGGGCGGCGGTTGATAATGGATAAAGTCAGAGTTTGTCCATGCTGGAATAGAATTATCGCGGGCTTGAGAAAGAGTTTATTAATCTCGCGGACAATGCCGTCAAGCTGTTCGCTAGTGTAGGTGCTACGCTGCAATTTTATTGCGAAAAACAAGTAGGAAGAAATGAAAAACGTATTTTCTCCCTTAGCTCTTGTCTCCAAGGATAATTTTAGCTGGTCATCACCCGCAATTTCATCCCAAGTGAGCTGAAATAAAAAATCAACAGTTAGCCATTCATTTAACAGAGCTTTTTGGTGATTTAGCTTTTTATCACTATCAAATTTGGCAATAAAATTATCCGAACTCTTAGGATAAAAGGGAAGAGTTTTATCACTGCGGTAGCCAAGAGCTAAAAACAAATTTCTAGCGTTATCGGCAAGTTTTCCCTTGACAAAACTACTTAAAGCTTCATTAATAGATGCTTTGGCTTGTTGTTCGCTGACGCTCATTTAATCACCAGCCAGGTAATCAGTTCAAAATCAGTTGTTGCTTTAACCTGATGCGCTTGCTCAACCAACACAGCACTGCGGCTAGACAGCAGGTGGCCGATGAGCCGCTTGTTGTAAATACCTGCAATTGAATCAACCGCGCGCTTAAGCAAATCGTTATACAAACTCATATCAAATCCGTTATTAGTTTGTCTATCGAACAAGTTGCACAACTCTTCATAGGGAACAGTACACCCCGCGCAGAGCAACTGATATATTTCAAGTATTTGTTTGGGTTGAGCAAAAGTTAATCGCACTTCCTTATTTTCTCGAACGTAAACTAAAAAGTATGGTTGCAGCGGGTTGACGGTTTTATTATCAAGACAATCGCCTTTTTGTTTGAGGCAAAAAATTACGCCGGGAGCAATTATCGGGTACTCCGAGTTAGTTGGAACTACGGCATAGAGTCCTAAAGGGGCATCTTGGAGTAGTTTGCGGTTGCTCTCAATGTATTTGGCTAGTTCCATTCGGAAATCATCGAGAGTGAATTCCGTTAGGGCTACAGTCTCGGTGAAATCTTCGAGATCCAGCACCTCGTCTTTCAATCGCAGCAACTGCTTGTCGCGGTATTTCAAATCACTCTCAATCAGTTCTTGAATCTCCTTTGCCTCCAGCAGGTTATCTTCAAATGTACCAGCCATGTCCGCTAAAGCCATCCGTGCTTCTACTCGATTTTTCAGATTGATGTATTGATCCAAGTCCTCTGTCGGCCAAAAATTAATTAATTGTACCGTGTGGTTGGGGCTGCCAATGCGATCGCACCTACCGAACCGCTGGATAATTCTGACTGGGTTCCAGTGTATGTCGTAGTTAATCAGATAATCACAATCTTGTAAATTTTGCCCTTCCGAAATACAATCAGTGGCAATTAATAAATCAATCTCGCCGTCTTGCTGCATAGATGGAATTTGGGCGCGTTTCTTGGCGAAAGGCGAAAAATTTGTCAGGATGTGATTGAACTCGTTTTTGCCAAAGGTAGTCTTATTTGCCGCCGATCCCCCAGTCACCAAAGCTAAGTTAATTTTCAATTCTAATCTTGCCCATTCCCGCAATCCTTCGTAGAGATAGACTGCCGTATCTGCAAAGGCAGTAAAGACTAAAACCTTGCGATTTGGTTTGCCATGCTTGTTAGTCGTAGGATGCTTGACTTTCTCGGCGATCAGTGCTTTTAACTCAGCCAGCTTGGCATCGCGTTCCACAGAAATGCTTTGGGCAGAATTGTAAATTTTTTTAAGCTGTTCCTTGTCGCGTTTCAGGTCTTTTAACCAGGTTTCGACATCGAGGTGCGCCATTTGAAATATCAGCTTCTGACCTACTTGCATGGCATCTTGCAACTCTTCATCGTCCAAGTCTTCAATCATCCAATCGCTGAAAGTTACTGTCTGGTTAGCGTCGCGAGATTGCTGCAATTGCTGAAAATTTTTAATTTTTGTCTCTAGATCTCCAGTTTTTTTAATCGTGCGCTCCATTGTCAGCGCAAAGGAACGGATGGAGCTTTCTAAGCGTTTAAGAAAATTGACTTTCATCATGCCGATCAAACAGCGTTCGCGATCGCTCTGTTTGAAATTTCGCACTCCTTTATTTTCATACACCGAACGGTATGGCGGCAGGACATATTTTGAAGGGTTGAATAGCGAGAGTTGATATTTAGAAATTTCGCTGTTAAGCTGTTCGTAGGACAGGAACTCACCCTTTAGGTCAATCTCAGGAAATACCGAAATGGGTTTGAGCCGTTCTGGAAAGCCGCCTAATTGGGCGATCGCATCTTTATAGTATTTTTGAATGTGCTTGCGCGATCGTGCGATCGTCAATTCGTCAAGCAGTTTGAAAAAAGCAGAACTTAGTTCTTCCAGCAGTTCGCTAGTTTTGCGATCCCTACTTTTCTTGGCCCACTTGGTAAATTTCCCCTGAGCATCAGCTAGTGTAGCGCGCAGACTGGCAATTCCCAGCGATTCGCTAAACGCAGCATCGCGACCTTCTGTGATAAAATAAAGTTGATTCCGCAAATCCTTTAAATCATTGTTAACCGGAGTTGCTGATAAGAGTAGCACCTTAGTTTTGACACCGCTCTTGATAATGTCATCCATCAGCCTTTCGTAACGGCTTTTTCTAATTAGATTGCCAAATTCGTCCCGTTTACTCTTGATGTTGTTGCGGAAATTGTGGGATTCGTCAATAACTACCAAGTCATAGTTGCCCCAATTAATCTTTTCTAAATTAAGATCCCCAGAGTAACCGGAATCCCGGCTCAAGTCGGTGTGAGACAGGACTGCATAGTTAAAGCCGTCTTTAAGAAAAGGATTCAGTTCGCTATTGTTCTGTGCTAGATATACCGTCCAATTCTCGCGGAGTTTTTTGGGACAAAGAACCAAAACTGTTCCTTTATTGCGAAGTTCAAAATATTTGATCACCGCTAGAGCTTCAAATGTTTTACCTAAACCAACGCTGTCAGCAATAATACACCCGTTATATCGTCCGATTTTATTGATAGCAGCCTTAACTCCGTCTTTCTGAAATTCAAATAGAGATTTCCAAATTTCTGTATTAAAAAAGTGTAACTGTTCGCTGAGAATATCGTTTTTTTCTAGGTCATCGAGGAAAGTCTCGAAGATATGAAACAGAGTTTTGTAGTAGATAAACTCAGGAGAATTGTTCTGGTAAAGTTGCTCTAGGTACAGCAGCACATCTTGTTTGACATCTTCGATTAGTTCGGCATCATTCCAGAGTTCATCAAACCAGGCTTTCAGGTCGCGGGTATCCCGTTTGCTATCTACTTCTAAATTGAGTTCAATATTGTTGTTTTTCCTACCTAATCCCAGTCCCCGCACGGTAAAATTAGAACTGCCCGTAATAGCATTTTCACTTCCGTTATGAGCAATGTGATACATTTTGCCGTGCAGTAAATTAGATTGCTTTACCGACCGTATCTGTACTTTTTTCTCAATCCATTCTGCACATTCTTTTGCAACCCGCTTTTGCTGCAACCGATTCTGTAGCTGCAAGCCCTCATCCTCAATTTGGAAAGCCTTTTTATCAGTTTTACTGGGGTCAAGTGACTTGATGAAGCGCGGTTCGCCAAAGAGAAATTTCAAGCTTTTAATACCTAGAAGTTGTTGCTTCAAACCATCAAAAGCATAAATTGTAAAGTAAGCAGAAACAATTGACAAGGTTGAGTTTTCCTCAACCTTGGCTTTCAAAAAATCGCCCACAGTACCCCGGCGGCGGTTGTCTCTAATTGCCGACTTTGGGAGAGAAGAATCATGCTGTGACATAGCCTACCTTTATGCGGTTGTTGCACTAGGCTATATTCTACATCTTCCACAATTCTCAAGAACAGGCTTTCCGGCATGTTCCACAACACATACCGATATTGTACAATCAACTCCGCAAACGCCCTGACCTGAGAATGCTAATAATTAACCAAAAACCCAAAAAACTCGCCGCCCCAAACAAACCAGTGCTCAGAAAAGATAGCTGAGAAGTTTGTGCGTTAGAAGAAATAATTGCCGCCCCCACAATCAGCGAACCCACGACAATACTAAAAGAAAGTCGGTTCGCAGAATCCCCCAGAGTGCGACGCAGCGGATCGAGTTCTTTTAGTGTCAAGTTCCACTTCAAAGTTTCTGAAGTAACCCGGTCTAAAAGCACTTCCACCTGTCGCGGGGATTGCAAAGACAAGCTTTTCAGATCCAGGGCAGTTCTCAACAAAGCTTGTATCGGGTCATCTCCGAATAACTGACGCCGAAACATATCGGTCATCAGCGGTTTCACCTGCTCTACAATATTAAACCTGGGATTAAAAGAGCGGGCTAGTCCTTCCAAATTAGCTAGAGTTTTTGCATACAAACCGAGATTGCTGGGAAGCCGAATTTTATTTTTGCGGGTGATTTCCAGCACCTCATAAAATATTTCCGACAAGTTCATTTGCGACAAGCTGACATTGTAATACTTGCGTAGCATTCGAGCCAAATCGTTCTCTAGATTAACTAAACTTGTCGGCTGAGCAAATTCTGCCATTTCCAAAGTTAATTGAGCGCAGCGCTGAGCGTCTAAATCGACAATTGCCAGCAACATTTCTGTCAAATTCTGCTGAGTGCGCGGGTCTAATCTGCCGACCATGCCGCAGTCTAGCAGGGCTATGCGGCCATCTTTGAGATAAAATAAATTGCCGGGATGCGGGTCTGCGTGAAAGAATCCGTCGATATATAACTGCTGGAAGAAAACGCGGCAAAGCAGCGTTGTAATTTCTTCGCGTTCGGCATTTATATCTCCTTTGTGGCGAATTCCTTGCAAGTCGCCTAGCAAAATTGGGACTCCGTTCAGCCACTCCATTACTAAGAGTTTTTTTGTAGTCAACTCCCAGTTAATTTCTGGTAAGACAACTTGTGTGGGGTCAAACCATTTACTTTTAGATAAATTGCGGCGCAGTTCGTCTGTGTAGCTGGCTTCTTGAATGAAGTCTAGTTCTGCACGCAGGGCGATCGCAAATTCTTCAGCTAGGGCGACAATATCGTATTGTTGACCGAAGTCTGTGAGCATGACAAGTTCTGCCAAACCTCGCAGTACGGCGATGTCTTGTTCGATGACAATATCAATACCGGGGCGCTGAACTTTGAGGGCGACTTCGCGGCCGTCTTTTAAAGTAGCTTTGTGGGTTTGGGCGATCGAACCTGCAGCGATGGCTTCGGTGTTAAATTTGGCGAAGGTATTTTCGAGAGATTGTGTGAGTTCCTGGCGGACGATTGCTTCTACTTGCGACCACGGTACGGGCGGCACTTCCGCTTGTAGCGTGGAGAGAGTTTCGATATAGCTGGCCGGCAAAAGGTCAGGACGGGTGCTCAGCAATTGTCCTAATTTGACAAAAACTGGGCCTAATTGGACGAGGATGTTGCGGAGAACTGCTGGAGTTGGGAGACTGGGTGCGTCGGTTTTGCGGCCGGTTAGGAGGCTTTTCATGTAGTCCCAACCGTTGCGGAAGACGACCTCTAGAATTTCTCCTTTGCGAGAATTGTTTTGAACTAGGCTAAACAAGGGGCCTCCGGGTCGATCGGGTTTAAGGGCTATATAACTACTAGGATAGCGCTGTTGACCGGGCTGACCAGTGTCTTGGGGAATAACTTGGGCGAAAGGGTGGGAATGCGCGTGAGAATTTTGGGGTGCGGGGGGCGATCGGTTTTTGGCCGTGGCATTAATCCTCATGGTAATATACAGTTAAAGCAGACATGATATTTTTATAATTAAATTTATTAACTTGAAAAGATGTGTCAAAGAATTGAATGAGTAAGTTATTAAAAACCAGATTCTCAATGTTTTTAATATCGTATAAGAGACATGATTGCCATCCCATTTCCTGCCAACTCGATCGAATTATCCATCAACTTAACTGACGAGCAATTTTTTCAGCTTTGTCAGCACAACCGCGATTATCAATTTGAACGTACAGCATCAGGGGAATTAATTATTATGCCACCGACAGGCAGTGAAACTAGCAGGCGTAATGCCGATTTAACATCTCAACTCCGAGTCTGGAACCGTGAAACTAAACTGGGAGTAGTTTTCGACTCTTCGGGAGGCTTTACACTCCCGAATGGTGCCGATCGCTCTCCTGATGCCTCTTGGGTCAAAAAAGAACGCTGGGATGCTTTAACACCGGAGCAAAAAGACAGTTTTGCTCCTTTGTGTCCTGATTTTGTTGTTGAGTTGCGTTCTCGGACTGATTCCTTGAAGAAACTTCAAGAGAAAATGCAAGAATATATAGAAAACGGTGCTAAATTGGGTTGGTTAATTGACAGGCAAAATCGGCGGGTAGAAATTTATCGCCCCGGTCAAGATGTTGAAATTATCGAAAATCCTGCCACTCTATCAGGGGAAGATGTACTGCCTGGTTTTGTGTTGAATTTAGAAGAAATTATGTAAATAAAGTAAATAGTAAGGCCCAACACAGATTCAAAAACGAATGCCTGGATAAACAGTGATGAATAGTTGGTGTATCCGCCTTCAGAATCCGTGTCGTGCTGCCTCATTTCACCCTCACAATAAATCTTTCAATTTATCATCTTCTCCCAACACCTTAATTACCTGTTTAATCTCCTGCGTCCTGTCCTTTTTCACAATCAAAGTCACATTGCCATCTCTGACAACTACCACATCTTCTAAACCAATGGTGACAATCACCTCATTCTCATCGGCTGCATAAAAAATGCCACCTTTCGTATCAATTCCGACGTGTTTTGCTAACTCCACATTCGGCTTGTCTCCTTGCAGCAAACGACCGATCGCATTCCAATCTCCCAAATCGTCCCAGCTAAAGCCCACCGGCAGAACACAAGCCTTTTGCGTCTTCTCCATCAAAGCGTAATCGATGCTAATTTTGGGTAATTCCGAGTATGCCTGCGCGCCTTTTGCTTCCAAAGCTGCCATCATTTCCGGTACATGATTTCGCAATTCTGTCAAGACTGTTCCGACTCGAAATACAAAAATTCCGCCGTTCCAACTAAACTTGCCGCTGGCTACAAATTCTTCAGCAGTTGTGCGATCGGGCTTTTCCGTAAACCTCGCCACCCGATAGGCCGGAAAACCCCCAAAACTGCCAATTTCTTCACCTTGTTCGATGTAGCCGTAACCAGTGGAAGCATAACTCGGTTTTACTCCCAAAGTGGCGATCGCATCTTGATTTTTCGCCAACTCCGCCGCCGCCTCCAAAGTCTTGACAAACTCCTCGGGTTCCCCAATCCAGTGATCCGCCGGGAAAAAACCCACCACCGCATCCTCACCGTAACGCTTCGCAGTTTCTATAGCAGTCCAGGCCACCGCCGGCGCAGTATCCCGGCCCTCCGGTTCCGCCAGCAAATTCTCCGGCGGTAACAGCGGCAACTGTTCGCGGACTCCCGCAGCCAACATTTCCGACGTTACCACCCACAAATCGTCCCAGCCGTTACCTAATTCCAAAAGTCTTTCCGCAGTAGCCTGCAGTAAACTCTTGCCGCTACCGTCGAGACTCAAAAACTGCTTGGGCCGCTGCTTGCGACTCAGCGGCCAAAAACGTTCGCCTTTACCACCGGCCAGAATCACAGGAATTAAGGTTCTACTCATCGTTTAAAGTTTAAATAGTTCACGTCCATTTTGCCCTGAGACCCGATATGGTGTTTGTAAAGAATTACTGAGGCAGAATGATGATTGACTGTTGACTGTTGACTGTATCACCCTAAATGTAGGGCGCGCATTGCGTACCTTACCCAATATAGAACAAAAAAACTCTCGTTAAGGAATCCTTGAAAATTGCTATAGCGACTAGCAATTACCATTACCTATTACTTCGACAATTCGACGTTAAGTTCGTTCACGACACGGCGTTTGAGCGGGATTGATTTTTCTCTGGGCAGCAAGTCAAATACTTTCCGAAAAGCATCATCTACCTGTTCAAAGGGTATTTGTCCTTTCTCATTAAAAACTACTTTTCCCGATTGGTCGAGGATGACAGTTTGAGGTACGAAACCTTCGTAATAATGGCTGGGTTCGGTGATTTCGGGTGACTGTTGCGGAGGCAAAGAGTCAATTGTTATGGGCATAAAATCGGCTTCGCGCCCGTAAAATTCCTGGAGTTGAGAGACGACGATCGCGTATTGCTTGGAGTCGCTGCTGTCGTCAGTGTAAAACACTAACAATACGGGTTTATTGCGTTTGAAAGAATCTGTGAGTTTGACTTTAGGAGGAACTAGGGAACCGTTGCCGGCGTAGAGGGCAAAAATTGTACCGTCATAGCGATCGTCTGTGAGAGTGGCGAAGGCTGGTGGGGTGCCGGTTAGCAGTATCAAGCTAAGTGCGATCGCCACTGTTACAAGACTCGCTGACAACATTCGCCTCAGCCAGCGGATGCCAGAAGCAGCAGTAACACTTGAATTTTTGTTTTCAGGAAATATCATAGGTTATTGGCAGTTGCTGTAAGGAAAGCGAAATCAGATGCAAAAACTTTCCTAAGTTTATCAGCAAAATGTAGGCAAATGTTGTTGAGTAGGTTAAAGTAGTTTCGACTCGATGATCATAAATTGCTGATAGTGGCGATCTACAAGGCGATTCTACAGACCGAAGATCACTATTTGCGATCGGCTTTTCAGGGGCGGACTGGAACAGTCCGCGCCACAATAAAATTTATTTGTGGTGGGGTGGGCTTCTAGCTTCCCAGAAGGGTGCAAGATATTAAATTCAACTGATTACTAGAAACTGACAACTGGGAATTTACAACTAATGATAGCTTTGCTTGACGCACTCCTCGCCCAAACGCCGGCTGCTGATGTTTCCGGGCCGGCTCAAATCAATCTGGTGCAGGCCCTTGTTTTAGGAATTGTACAAGGATTAACAGAGTTTTTGCCCATTAGCAGCAGCGCTCATTTAAAGGTAGTGCCGATCGCCCTGGGATGGGGCGATCCGGGGGTTGCTTATACTGCTGTTATTCAGTTGGGCAGTATTGTGGCAGTGCTTTGGTATTTCTGGAAAGACTTGACAAATATAACTGTTGGTGCTGTAGATGCAGTGGTGCGGCGCGACTACAAATCGCAAGAGTTTCAAATAGCGCTGGGAATTGTTTTGGGAACAATACCTATACTCTTTTTTGGGCTGCTAATCAAGGCATTGGTTCCAGATTTTGACAACTCCCCGCTGAGAAGTTTGGCCAGCATCGCCATTGCTTCGATCGTCATGTCGCTACTGTTAGCAATAGCAGAAAAAACTGGCAAGCGCCATCGCACTTATGAAAAGTTAACTGTCTCAGACGGCATTTTTATGGGATTAGCTCAAGCAATAGCCTTGATTCCGGGGTGTTCGCGATCGGGTTCTACCCTAACAGCAGGATTGTTTATAGGATTAGAAAGACCCGCGGCCGCGCGGTTTTCTTTTTTATTGGGAATTCCGGCAATTACTCTGGCTGGATTAGTGGAATTGAAGGGTGCTTTGGGAGAAGGAATCAGCGATGCTGGAGTTGCAGCTTTGATAGTGGGAACGATTTCGGCATTTGTGTTTTCTTATTTGTCGATCGCGTGGCTGCTCAAGTTCCTGCAAACTCAAAATACCTGGGTGTTTGTGTGGTATCGGCTGGCTTTTGGTGTGGCGATTTTAACGGCGATCGCAGGTGGGGCAGTGAAAAATGCGTAGGTTGTTATAATTACAAGGACAGGCAAGATGCCTGTTCCACCAAAACAAGAACAGGCAAGATGCCTGTTCCACAAAGAGTAAATTTTCTTGTGGAACGGGCCGAAGAGCCCGTTCATAAAAAGCTTATTAATAGCTGACAAGCTGTTAGCTTTTAACTCAAAGTGAGCGTCGCCGTGAAGGATGTAGAATGCTCGAAGATAGCGAGCGACAAAATGCACAATTAGCGCTAATTAGGCTGGTTACTGCTGCTAGTATTGGTGTAGCGATGTCCTTCTTTATCGCTCCCGGAATTCTGGGAACAATAGTATCAGATTGAAAACAGGTTTTCCGTTCAGAATCCCAGTGCTAATATATGGAAGAGTATCGCAAAAAAAGCGATTATTTCCCGCACTGCTGGGTTGACAAAAGAGCGGTGTTGTGCTGGCAGAAACAACTAAGCCTGTCAGGAACCCGTCAAAATTTTGAGTTTCATAAATACATATTTTTGATACATCCTCTCACAGCCAAGCTAAATTCACAACCCAGAACTTATCCTGATTCTAAAGGCGATCGACCTTAGCAAACTATGTCAATACCGAAAAAAGGAACCAGAAAAATAATTGTTGATGGGGAGCCTTTCATCTGGCTAATCCGAAGACAAGCTACTAATATGCAAGCAGACTACGGTTGCGGAAATCTTCATGTTGCTGTCCAACACGCTGAAGAACCGGGCGGGCGTGTTAGTTATTCTCACCCATCGACCTCATCCTCAAGGTTTAAGTCCCGCTAACGAAGTGAAACCAGTAACACCCTGTGATGCAACACAATGGATACGGCAAGCAGTGCAACTTGGATGGCAGCCTCAGCTACCTGGAATAACTTTTGAGGTGCGGATTGCAGGACTGTTTATGGAAAAAATATAATAATGCTGTATATTTAGCAACCCGACAAGTCAATTCTGTTAAAGACAATTCACTCGCCTAGACTGGCAGAAGCGATCGCCCGATCGCTTCTGTCAGCCTAGACAAGTTAAACTGTAAACATTCTCCGCTAACAAATAACAAATAACAAATAACTAATAACCATGAGCGACATATCAATCCGGCCCGCCCTAATCACCAAAGTTATCCCCGACAGCATCTGCGCCGAAATGGGATTTGAACCCGGAGACTCAATCGTCGCCGTCAACGGTGAAAAACCGCGCGATTTAATCGACTATCAATTTCTGTGCGCCGATGAATTTCTGGAACTAGAAGTTTTAGACAGTAAAGGCAAAACCCACAAGTTAGAAATCGAGAAAGAATACGACGAAGACTTGGGAGTGGAATTTGAAACAGCTCTTTTTGACGGACTAATTCAGTGCAACAATCGCTGCCCTTTTTGCTTCATTGACCAACAACCACCGGGAAAGCGCGAAACTCTCTATCTCAAAGATGATGACTACCGCCTCAGCTTTCTTTATGGTAGCTATCTCACTCTCACAAATCTGACTCAAAAAGAGTGGGACAGAATCGAACAAATGCGACTTTCTCCTCTCTATGTTTCCGTTCACGCTACGGAACCGGAAGTGCGAATTCGGTTGCTAAAAAATCTCCGCGCTGGGAAGATTCTCGAACAAATCAAATGGTTTCAAGAACGCCGCTTGCAAATTCACGCTCAAGTAGTTGTTTGTCCCGGTATTAATGATGGCGAACATTTAGAACGCACTTTGTTAGATTTGGCAAAGTTTCATACTGGAAGTATTCCCGCTGTAGCATCCGTGGCTGTAGTGCCGGTGGGTTTAACTCGCTTTCGTCCTGCCGAAGATGAACTGATCGCAGTAACTGCGGAAAAAGCGCGAGAAGTAATCGAGCAAGTGCAGAAAATTCAAGTGCTTTTAAGTAAAGGAAAAGCTGGTTCAAAGGCGAAAAAGCAAAATTCAAAATCGCGCTGTATTTGGCTGGCTGACGAGTGGTTTTTAATAGCGGGTTTAGATTTGCCGTCGGCTGCAGATTACGAAGATTATCCGCAAATTGGTAACGGTGTCGGTTCTATCCGCCAGTTTATCCAGCAGTTTGAAACGGCTTTTGAGAAGCTGCAACCGATGCAAGTCGAGCCCGATCGCAAGTTAGTTTGGGTGGTGGGGAATGCTGTCGAAAAAGCTTTTGAGCCGATCGTACAACAACTAAACCAAATTCCCGGCTTGTCCGTCAACATGGCAGCACTGTGCAGCCGCTACTGGGGACAAAGTATCACTGTCACGGGTTTGCTGACGGGGCAAGATTTGCTCGAAGCTTTGCAGGGGCGAGACTTGGGAGATGGCATCCTGCTGCCGTCGGTGATGCTAAAACAGGGGGAACCGCGTTTTCTCGACGACATGACCCTCGAACAGCTCGCCAGCTCGCTGAAAACCCGGATTTTGCCGGTGAGCGGAGTAGAGGAACTAATCTCGGCGGCGATCGGTCTGGCAACTGCTGAAGTTAAATTCTAAATTTTGAATCGAACATTCAAAAGTTAAGATGAGTATGGTAATTGTGACTTGTAACCGTCGAGTTCAGGCTACAGACTAGAAACTTGAGACCTCAATCTTGCTCTAAAATTGTCTCTAGGATTGCAGAGTAATTAAAAAATTATGCGTGTTTTTCGTCAAATCATCGTAGTCGGAGTGGGCGCTGCAATTACTTTCAGCAACGCCGCACAGAGTGCTTCAGCACAGTCTCCGGCTCAATCTCAGGACAGTTTGGCCCTTAGCAATCAGCTCGAATTAGGGCCCAATATTCGATCGACCTCGAACACAGCAGCAGAATCAGCATCACAGGCCGAACAGTCGATCGCCCTTAACCCCCCAACCGGGCCCGAGCAAGCATCAAAGCCTCAACAGGCTGCTCCGGCTTCCCCATCAACTCTGTCTCAGGCCGGTTCAACGCCTCTAAGAGGGTTGGAACCGACACAGACTCAGCAGCCTTCCCCGAACCCTCCCAACAATGTTCCTGTGCCCAGTTCCCCGGTACCAATTCTCCGGGGCACTCCGAACGAAAGTTTCCCCCCTCTCCCTCCGAGGGGCATTTTAGACACCAAGCCTCCGGCTTCCCTGGAACCCAATCCGAATCCGCTGAATTTTCCGGCAAACCCGGAGGATGTCAGGATCGAGCAAACAGAGTCAATTACCTTGCAGCAGGCGATCGACCTCGCGCGCCGCAACAGCCAAGTTTTGCAAATCGCCGGACAGCAGGTGGAACAAAGCAGATCCGCTTTGCGCGAACAGCAAGCTGCTCTTTATCCAGACCTGAATTTTCAAATGGACGCCAGCCGCTCTGTGACTGCAGGCGGAGAACTCGGAGTCCGGGCTCAGCAGCGCTTCAACAACTCTCGGGCTAACGGAACCGGGCAGCCCGCCGAGCAAGCTCGGCAAAATTTAGGCAGCAACAGTCTCAACAGCACTTTGCAGTTGAACTATGACATCGATTTGTTCGGAAGGCGGCGGGCTAACATCCGCGCTGCAGAGGAACAGTTGCGCCTTCGGGAACTGGATGTGGAACGCCAAGCCGAGGAACTCCGCTTCGACACTGCTGAGGCTTACTACAACTTGCAAAACGCGGACGGACAAGTTGCCATCCGCCAAGCTTCGGTCAGAAATGCCCAGCAAAGTTTGCGGGATGCCGAAGCCCTGGAACGGGCAGGGGTGGGAACCCGGTTTGCTGTGTTGCAGGCTCAGGCAAATTTGGCTAACGAGGTGCAACAACTGTCAGTGGCCCGTCGCGATCAGCGAGTTGCCCAGCGGCGTCTGGCTGAGATTTTGAATATCAGCCAGTCGGCGAACTTGACAGCGGCAGATCCGGTAGAACAAGCGGGCTCTTGGAGGCTGTCTTTGGAAGAGAGTATCGTGCAGGCTTTTAAGAATCGCCCAGAGTTGGAACAGCAGTTGGTGCAGAGAGATATCAGCAAGCAGCAGAGGCGATCGATTCAGGCGGGGCGTTTGCCTCAACTGAGTGTTGGGGGTAGTTACAACGTGCTGGGACAAGACCCTGACGACCCCAACCCGTTTGAGACTCGTGGGTGGGCCGACGGGTATTCGATCCGGGCGAGTCTGACTTGGAGTATTTTCGATGGGGGCGCGGCGAACGCGAGGGTGAGACAGCGGGATGCTGATATTGCGATCGCCGAAAGTCGATTCGACCAACTCCGCAACCAGGTTCGCCGGGAAGTAGAACAAGCTTATTTTGGCTTAGAATCGAGTTTTGAGAATATCGAAACTTCTGAGGCGGGGGTTTTGCAGTCAAGGGAAGCTCTGCGTCTGGCGAGACTGCGGTTTCAAGCTGGTGTGGGTACTCAGACGGATGTGATTCAGGCGGAAACTGATTTGACTAGGGCTGAGAGAAGCCGATTGTCGGCAATTATCACCTACAACCTGGGGCTTTCGTCTCTCCAGCGCTTTGTGAGCAATCTTCCGACTAATAACCTCTCGGATGCTCCGTGAGATTCGGTTGGGGCGATTCCCTACGGGATAGCTACGCACGCGCGTCCTTTAATTACAAAGGCAATTAGACATCGGGGTATTAAACGTCCGACACATTAGTTAATATTTTGTAATAGAGTTCGATGTCAACTGCGTTAAGGAATCGGCAATGGCCAATATCAAGTTTGTGAAGGAAAATCAGGAAGTCATCGCAGCAGACGGGGCCAATTTGAGGCTCAAAGCTCTAGAAAACCGCATCGATTTGTACACGTTTTCGGGAAAGCTCATGAATTGCGGGGGCATTGGTCAATGCGGCACCTGCATTGTGGAAATTGTCGAGGGCAGTGAAAATCTGTCGCCCCGCACTGACTTTGAGAACCGCAAGCTCAAGAAAAAGCCCGAAAACTATCGATTGGCTTGTCAAGCTATGGTCAATGGTCAGGTGAGCGTGAAGACTAAACCGTGACTTTCAGAAGGCAGAAGGCTAGAGATGCTCTAATGCAGAAGGAAAGAAAAATGCAGAATGCAATAATTGTGTTTTTTTTCCTATTTCACTGTATAATCACGCCTTTTGCCTGCCTAGGAAAAGAAACTTGGTTTCTAGGACAAATAAGAGATTGGGCAGCGAGGCATCCAGGCAGAAAGCGGGTTTCGACGCTTGTCCGTTAGCTCTTCTTCTGTCTTCGAGTTTGCCTTTTGCCTTTGAGTGATATCCTAGTTGTGTGTGTTTTTCTATTTTCCGATAGAGGCGAGCGTCTTCATGGAAGTTAACGATTTAGGGTTTGTGGCAACCATTCTGTTTGTATTGGTTCCCAGTGTTTTTCTAATCATTCTGTACATTCAAACAGCTAGCCGTCAAGGCAGAAAAGATTAGCAACTGCTGCTATTTCTCTCTGGCTTTGCTGCTTGCAAAAAAAGCGCCAACAGCTTTTTGCTGAGGCGCTTTTTTTGTTAAATGTTGAGTGTTAGCTGCTAACTCTTAATGATGAGATTCTAGCCGACTGTGCGGGCTAGCAAGACGGGACAGTTGGCATAAACTCGCACGTAGTCTGATAGCGAATTTCCTAGGAGTCGATCGATATCCACAAAGTTTTTGGCAACGTTGGGTCGCCGATCCGGGGAACCGATTACCAACAAGTCGGCATTCAAGTCGTCTGCAATCCGACAAATTTCTTCCCCTGGCTTGCCTGTAGCACTCACGCAGCGGTAGCTAACTCCCATTTGTTTGGTTAGTGCTACTGCTGGGGCCAATACGGGGTCTTTTTCAGCACTTGCTGTTAAATCTTCGCTGGCTTTTCCCGTCAAATCTTTGGTGACGTGTACTAAAATTATCTCTCCGCCACTGACTTCTTTGACCAAAGATAGCGCAAGCTGCAATGACTGTTTGGCAGATTCTGATTTGTCTACCGCCACCATGACTCGCTTGATTTTTTTGACGTAGATGTCGTCTTTTACTAACAACATCGGTCGGGATGTTAGCTGGAAAACGTACTGGCTGACTGAGTTTTCCAAAATCGATTGCAGCCGTCCGAGTCCCCGGGAACCCATAATTACTAAGTCGGATTGTTCTTCTTCTGCGACTTGGCAAACTGTGGTTTTCGGGTCTCCCTGTTTGAGCCGGGGGTTGACTTTGCTGGGATCTATTTTCAAAGACTGGACTGCTTGTGCTAAAATCTTGCCTCCTTCTTCCAATTTCTCGGCCATGCCATCGGAGGTTACTTGGGGCGGCACGACGTGCAAGACGGTGACAGAGGTTTGTTGCAAGGAAGGGATGTCCATCAACATATTAAACATCTCTTCGCACAAGCCGCGACCGGCGACGGCTACTAAAATTTTTTCTATCATGGGGTTTTGGCGGTAAAAACAGTTGAGTTTTCTTGTGCGACGTTAAACTAGGGCGTTGGTACTCTAGTTGCTTACTGTCAAGCATAAGCCTGAAGTTTGTCTTATGATTTGTAGAAATGTAGCGTTTTGGAACGATTTGTAAAGTGTTAGAGAACGATCGAACTCAACCAGAACTCGCACCGGCTGGTGCTATTCAAAATCGCCGCGGGATAGACTCTGAGGGCTGGTTTGAATATTTGGTGCGAGTGTACCCTCATCATACTGACTACAGCGGTGTGGTTTGGCACGGGACTTATCTGGCTTGGATGGAGGAAGCTAGGGTGGAAAGTTTGCGCTCTCTTGGCATCGAGTATGCAGACTGGGTGGCGCAGGGTTTGGAATTGCCCGTGGTGGAACTTTCGCTGCGCTACCACCGGGCTGTACAAATGGGTCAATCTGTGGCAGTCAGAACGCGGATGGCTGCTACCGAGGGTGTGCGGCTGCTTTGGGATTACGAAATTCGATCGGCTGATACTCAGGAGTTATATGTCACCGCACAGGTAACTTTGGTTGGTGTCGATCGCGACAAGGGTAAGATTATGCGTCAATTACCCCCAACAGTGCAGGCAGCTTTAGCAAAGTTGGCAGTCAACCCTTAGACTTATCTATTAGATCTCCCGAATAACTTTTGTGGAGCAGGCATCCTGGCTGGCTTTGACTGTATTTTTGGGAGATATCTATTGGGGGTCATGGCTCAAGTTTTTATAAGGTATTGTGCCCTCGCCGATGCCAGCCCCTTTTTCAAGATTGTGTTAGTAGCTAAATTGATCGTAGATTATGATTAAAATTCTTGATTCTACCTTGAGAGAGGGAGAACAAACCCCTGGAGTTTATTTCGCACCTGAAACAAAGTTAAAAATTGCGGAGTTTTTAGACCACATAGGAGTTGATATTATTGAAGCTGGCAATCCTGCTGTAGATAGCGAAATTGCTTTAGCCGTTACCCGCATTGCCAATGCTGGACTAAAAGCAAAAATAGGCGCTCATTCGCTCTGCCGAATAGAGGATGTTAAAAAAGCCCTGGATTGTAATGTCAGCTTTTTAGGCGTGTTTTTTAGTGTATCCTCTCAACGATTGCAATGCGACTATAATATCTGTTTAGAGGCAGCCATAGATAAAATCGTGGAAGTAATAACTTATGCTAGAGAGCAGAATGATAGTTTATTGATTCGCTATACGCCGGAAGATACAGTTCGCTCTCCTATGAAAAATGTGATTGAGGCGGCTAGTGCAGCAGTGCAGGCTGGAGCTAATATAATCAGCATAGCTGATACCACTGGATATACAACCCCATTTCAACAAAAACGTAGTATTTATTATTTTGTCAAAATCCTGAAGGAGGAACTAGCCAAACGAGAATTATATCCACAAATAGAAGTTCATTGCCACAACGACCGAGGTTTAGCTCTAGCAAATGCCTTGGATGCCTACAGAGCGGGAACAGATATTATTGATGTCAGCGTGATGGGACTAGGGGAAAGAGCTGGTATAGTGGATTTGGCTGAGTTACTAATAAATTTATCCGACCTTATTGAGGAGGAAAACTTTTGGAAACTAGGATATTTGAAAGATTTGTATAATTTGGTAAGCGAGTATTCTCATGTACCTATTTCTCCTCATCACCCTGCCGTCGGGAAAAATGCTTTTACCCATTATGCAGGTGTTCACGTTACGGCAATGGCAAAAGATGAGCGCCTATATCAAAGTTTAAATCCAGAAACTTTGGGAATTAAAAGTAGTATTGCATTAGGGATGCAATCGGGATTGACTGCTGTAGAATTAGCTCTAAAGCAGATTGGCAGAGAGGAACTCGCTGAAAACAAACATTTAGTAGCTAAGATCCTTAAAAAAGTTAAAGAAATTGCTAAAAGAGGAACCCCAATCGATATCGATAAAGACTTTATAGAAATTATTGATAATTGCTAATTTACAGTAGCACCTACCCCGTAGAAAATGCTATAGTTGGGATTATTTAAGAATAATAAGCTGTTGTGCATTTAAATTGTATATTTCGAGTCCCGATCAAAAATTGTCAAATCCTCTCCCCCGATCCCCATCGGACCCTCTCCCTCTCTAATACCATAGGCAATCTAGATGCAACACAGCTTACCCACCTCTCCCTAGATAGTAATAATGTCAATAACCCCAGCAGAAAACTCTAACGAATTAAGGCAAGAAGAGAATAAATCATCTGAAAAATGGTGGACTACAGTTGGTATTGGTATTGGTGTATTCATTTTTGCTTTGGATGTGTATATAGTTAACTTGGCTTTGCCAGTTATGGTTGAATCTCTCCATACCAGTTTTGCCACGAGTCAATGGATAGTTTTAAGTTACTTGCTGGCAATCGCCATATTTGTAATATTGGTATCAAAATTAGGTGATATCTGGAACAAGAAGCGATTGTACATTATTGGCTTAACAATCTTTACGATCAGTTCACTATTGTGTGGAATGGCGCCAAATGTCGGGTTTTTAATAGCGTTTCGAGGATTGCAAGGAATAGGTGCTGCGTTTTTATCTGGCTTGGGAACTGCGATGATTGTGGAGGCATTTCCAGCGGCAGAGCGGGGACTGGGACTAGGTATTAGAGCGGGAATTTACGGAATGGGGATTACCTTGGGGCCTATGGTAGGAGGACTGCTGATGAGTGTAGGAGGCTGGCCTTTAATTTTCTGGGTGAATGTTCCGATTGGGATTGTTGCCATTTTGATTGTGGCTTTTTTTGTACCTAATTCTGCGATTAGTGGAAACCCAGAAAACTTTGATATCATCGGTACGCTGATATTGACCGTAGTCTTAACTTCTTTTATTCTTGGCATTACCCTATTACAGAAGGGTAATTCTTATATTGCCATAAATCTGCTGGGTTCTTCTGTCGTCAGCTTGATTGGCTTTTTATGGTTTGAATCCCGAATAGCAGCACCAATGATCGACGTTAAAATATTTCGATCCGTAGAGTTTAGCCTGGGCTTAACGCTACGTTTTATTGCAAATTTCGCGATCGCAGGTGTCATCTTCATACTTCCTTTTTTCTTCACCTTCCTTGAACACTATTCAACTCAAAAATCTGGTTTTTTAATGGTAGTACCGTCAGTTCTGATTGTGACGACTGCGCCTATTGCGGGTATTCTTTCCGACCGTTTTGGCACGCAGCTAATTACTTTAATGGGCCTAGTATTTATGGGAATTGGATGTTTTTTAATCAGCCGATTTGATACTGAATTAACTGTCATCAAGTATATTTGGGGAATTATTCCCTATGGGGTAGGAGTGGCGATCTTCAACTCTCCTAACAATAGCTCTATTATGGGAGCCGCACCAAAAGAGCGATTAGGTATTGCTTCGGGATTGTTGTCATTTTCGCGGATATTAGGGCAGATGCTGGGAGTACCAATAGTAGGTGCTTTGTTCTTCTTTACAACAAGTTTTAACGCTAATTTTGCCCCGAATATGGATATTAGCAATGCGCCTGTACAAGCATTACTTTTTGCTACACATACTACTTTTTTGGTGCTTGGGGTTTTATTAATGGTTTCGACAATGTTGGCAACTTTGTTTTGGTTGAGAGAAAATAAAAAAGCTGCTCTTCTATAAAAATCATTGGCTGTTGATTTTACTGAGGATTTTTCATGCTTAATTCAGTTCTTCTTGCTCACTTACCTGGGATTCTAGCGCTTGTTTTTTCATCATTTGAAAAATCTTCTAAAATTCGTTAGCGCGGGAAGGTCTCAAACTCATATTCAATCCCGTGTCTTGAATAAAATCTGGGGTAATGGTGGCAATTTCAGCAGGCGTTAATCCGCTCCAACCTTCCACCAGCAAGCCAACTAATCCTTTGACTAACTGAGCGTCTGAATTGCCTTGATACAAAACTTTTCCGTCTGCCAAATTTGCAGTAATATAAACTGTTGACTCAGCATATCGAAATTATTCCTCATATTGTGGATTTGCTTCATTAATCGGACTTGCAGGGTGCGCTGCACCTTACCTGTAACCAAAAGGGATTTGTAAAGAAATATAAATTCTCGATCCAAGTGAACACAGGCTGGCAAGTTGTGATAGTTTTGAGTAATATCAATTCCGGTTGCACTCCTCATGACTGTTGAGTGTTGACTGTTGACTGTTGAATCGCGGTTGCCAAAGTGAATGGTTGATTGTTAACTGTTGACTCGATTTTTATTATTCCGATGCAACCGGAAACGATATAAGATAGCAATTTGTGGATGTCCATTTTTGCGTCAGCATCAAAATCACTCAATTTATATTAATTAGATAAAACAAATGGAAGCATTACTTTTATTAATAGGATTTGGAGGCGGGGCATTAGTCTGCTGGCTAATTTTGAATAAGCGAAATTCACGCAATTTGGTGCGGATGCAGGGTTCGCAGGAGGCTATATCGAATTTGGCTGCTCAGTTGGATGCCCGAACTTCGGAATTGCGGCAAAAGGTGCAGAATGAAAATCAGCTAAATTCTGAATTGTCCGAGTTGCAAAGTCGGTTGGAAACTGTGACTGGCGAGCAAGAATTGTTAAAAAATCAAGTGTCGGAAATGGAAGAATTTTTGGCAGGAATTGCCCAGGATCGATCGCAAATTGATGCTCTGATTGCTGATTTGCAGTTTCAGCTAGAAAATGCTCAACAAGCTGAGTCCCAGTTAGCAGAAGTGGCAGAACTTCAAGAGCAGTTAGAAGTTGCGGATCAGGAGCGATCGCAACTTAACGCTCAATTGCTGGAAATGCAAGCAGAGTTAGAGGCGGTTGATGCAGAACGTTCTCAATTTCACGCTCTGCTGTCGGAATTTGAGAGTCAGTTGGAAACGGCTACTCAAAGCAGATTGCAGGTACAGTACCAGTTGTCGGAAATTCAAATTAAGTTCGATCGCTCCATTGAAGAGCGGCAGCAACTTCAGTCTCAACTGTCGGGTTTGCAAGCTCAACTGCAATTAGTCGAAGCAGAGCGATCGCAATTTACTTCGGAATTGTCAGATCTACAAGCTCAATTGGAGAGTGCAGAGCAAGAACGCGAAATACTCAACTCTCAATTGCAAACCGCTAGCCAACAAGCACAGCAACCTCCATTGGAATTATTAGAACTGCAACGACAGTTAGAAGCAGCTAATCTGGAGAAGATGCAGTTAAACTCTCAACTTCGTGAAGTACAACTTCAATCCGAAATGGTTGTTGTAGAGCGAGAGAGACTGCTGTCTGAGTTGTCAGAATTGGAGTCTCAGATACAGCGCAAGGAGGGAGATAGCTCGCAACTCCAGTCTCAGTTATCAGAACTGCAAGCTCAATTAGAAACTGCTAACACAGAACGCTCGCACCTTTATTCTCAACTGTCGGAATTCCAAAGTCAAATCGAGACAGCAAACCACATCCCAACTCAACTTCAATCTCAAATCTCCCAGTTAGAACACCAGTTAGAAAGTGTGCGTCAAACTCGCTCTGAATTAGAAGTTCAGCTAGAAAATGCTAACACAGAACGCTCGCAACTTTATTCTCAACTCTCGGAAATTCAAAGTCAAGCCGAGACAGCAAACCAGAATCAAAATCAACTTCAATCTCAAATCTCCGAGTTAGAGCAACAGTTAGAAACTGTGCGTCAAAGTCGCTCTGAATTGGAATCTCAACTCACTTCTCAAATCTCCCAATTGCAAAGTCAAACCGAGACAGCAAACCAGAATCAAAATCAACTTCAATCTCAAATCTCCGAGTTAGAACACCAGCTAGAAAGTGTGCGTCAAAGTCGCTCTGAATTGGAATCTCAGCTCACTTCTCAAATCTCGGAATCCCAAAGTCAAATCGAGACGGCTAATCAGAATCAAGCTCAACTTCAATCTCAAGTATCCGACTTAGAAAATCAGTTAGAAAGTGTGCGTCAAACTCGCTCTGAATTAGAATTTCAGCTAGAGACTGCTAACACCGAACGATCGCAACTTTATTCTAAAATCTCGGAATTGCAAAGTCAAATCGAGACAGCTAACCAGAATCAAACTCAACTTCAATCTCAAGTATCCGACTTAGAAAATCAGTTAGAGAGTGTGCGTCAAAATCGCTATGAATTGGAAGCTCAACTCACTTCTCAACTCTCGCAATTGCAAAGTCAAATTGAGACAGCCAATCAGAATCAAACTCAACTTCAATCTCAAGTATCCGACTTAGAAAATCAGTTAGAAAGTGTGCGTCAAAGTCGCTCGGAATTGGAAGCTCAGCTCACTTCTCAACTCTCCCAATTGCAAAGTCAAACCGAGACAGCCAATCAGAATCAAACTCAACTTCAATCTCAAGTATCCGACTTAGAAAATCAGTTAGAAAGTGTTCGTCAAAGTCGCTCTGAATTGGCATCTGGGCTAGAAACTGCTAACAGAGAACGATCGCACCTTTATTCTCAACTGTCGGAAACTCAAAGTCAAATCGAGACAGCAAACCAGAATCAAGCTCAACTTCTATCTCAAGTATGCGAGTTAGAACATCAGCTAGAGACAGTTTATCAAGAACGCTTGCAGCTAACATCGCAACTTTCCGAAGCGGGCGATCGACAATCGGAGCATTTTGACTCGGAATCAGGGCAAATTGAAGCATCTACTTCAGATACCAAAGTTTTGAAGAGTCAAGGATTTGTTGTTTCTCAGCAGGGTCAAGGCGATTATACTACTATTAGCGAAGCGCTGAAAAATGCAGCACCGGGCACGCGCATTGAGGTGCATCCAGGCGTTTACCGCGAAAGTCTAATTATCGACAAATCGGTAGAAATTATCGGCAGCGGAGAGGTTGATCGCATTGTGGTTGAAAGTATCAACTCAAACTGCATTAAAATGGCAACTGACAGTGCTTTAGTGCGCGGTTTAACGCTGAGAGCGACGGGGAAATATTACACTGTAGATATTCGCAAAGGCGAGTTAATCGTAGAAGACAGCGATATCACTTCTGCGGACTATTCTGTGGTGGGAATTTGCGGCCCTGATGCAAATTCTACCCTCCGCCGCAGTCAAATTCATGATGGGGTATGGAACGGAATTTTTATATCGGATAATGGGAAAGCAACGGTGGAAGATTGCAGTATTTTTGACAACGGCAGTTTGGGAATAGGTGTCGGATTGGGAGGAAAATTGATCGTGCGCCGGTGTCGGATTAATGGTAATGAAGGTGAGGCGATCGCCGTTTACAGAGATGGCATTGCTACCGTGGAAGATAGCGATTTAACGGGTAATGCTGGGGGTGCTTGGCGCATTGCAGATAACGGATACCTGCGCGGCAAAGGCAATCAAGAATAGAAGAAGGAAGAAGGCAGAAGGCAGAAGGCAGAAGGCAGAAGGCAGAGGGAAGAGGGAAGGAGGAAGAAGGAAGAGGAAAGAGAATTCCCAATTAGCGATTCCCAATCCCCGATTGCCAATACCCAATTACCAATTACCAATTCTCAATGCCTAACAATCGAGCTGGATTGTGTTTCATCATTAAATCCATTTCGTGCGGATAAATGCCTTCATCCCTCAACTTTTTAACAAATAATTTGTAACCTTCCGCAGGTAAAGGATCGGGTTTCCTTCCTAAATCCGTGCTCATCACAAAATGCTCTGCTCCTATTAGTTTAATCGCTGCTGCCATTTTACTAATAGGAACTTGATGCCAGTTTTTGTGTCCGTCATCAGCGGCATTTTCTCCCATCAAATCGTTCACAAATGCGAGTTATAAGAAAGCTCCCATCTTGGCGGCTGTTTGCATATTTTCTAGGGATAAACCGGGTACATCCGCCATTGCGTGGGTAATCAGGATGTTCTTAATGTTGAGCAGTTTGGCTTCAGCTACAACTGCCATCACTTCTTCTGAGGAAATATGACCAGTTTCCAATACCAAATTCTCTTTGGCTACCATCTTCAACACCGCTGCTGTTTCCGGTAAAACCTTGCCATTTTCCGCAACTTTAATCCCTATTCCCGACTTATGAAAAACCTGCAAGTGATGCTCAGCATCAACCGTTGGCAGCCACACTACTTTACCGTATTTGCCACCGATGCGGTGCATTGCTTCGACAGCTTGGGGATTAATGCCGCCGACAGCATGATTGAGAACAACTCCCCCGAAAACTTGGATTTCTGGTACTATTTTATTCACCAAAACTGCCCGCGCTGCTGTGCTGGCATAATGATTTTTCAATACAACAGCTTTCATCTTCGCCCTAGCAGCTAATTTCGCTACTTCAAAATCGTCTAACCTGCGCGGAATCACATCAGGAGAAGAATGAATGTGAAAGTCGATCGCACCTTCGATCGTACTCTTTGGCAAATTGACCATCGGCGAATCTCCGACAGCATAAACTGGCAGACAAAACCAATAGCAAACCATCCAAACTAACGTTAAAAAAACAGCTTGCATTCCTCCCCTCTTCCCTTCTCCCCTCTGCGTTCTCTGCGCCCTCTGCGGTTCATCCCCTCTTAATCCTCTCAAATAAAAGATTGAATCGCATTTGCCAAAGCTTCTGCATTCTCTTCGTGCATACCCAAAGAACCAGGAATAACTCGCGATTCAACACCCGGTAATTCCGTTAATGCTTCCATTTCAGCCTTTGATTTTGGCGGCGCATTTTCAGCAATTACAACCATCACCGGCACCGCTAATTGTTGAAATTTATCGGTAAATTCCGATCGCACTTTTGCCGGATCTAAACCACCAGTCACAAAGGCAGCGGAACCGTACCGAGCACCGGGTTTTTGCGTCACTTGCCATTTGCTTTGGATGAAATCGGGCGTGACTTTAGCTGCATCAACATAGACGTGGCGACGGTACATAAAACTCAGGAAAGACGGCGCAGTGTTTAGTTTGTAGAGGAATTGTCCCAGTAAGGGCGATCGTACTAATTCTCTCACAATTCCATGCCACCCGCTTTGCTGTTTGCTCATCGTCGGCAAAGGCCCGCGCCAAGTCGGCGCAGCTAACACAATCTTTGACCAAACATGGGGCTTGGATTGCGCTAATTGCATCACATAACCCGCAGCGTGACCTGCCGCAACTACAGCAACCGGACTATTAAAAATTGACTCAACAAAATCCTTGAGAAATTGATGGTATAATTGCGGTTGATAGTCGGTTCGCGGCCGATCCGAGTCGCCAAAACCCGGCCAATCTAAGCTCACAACTTGAAATTTAGGAGCTAAGAATTCTGCTAAAGGACGCATTTCTTCTCGCGTCGAAACCGTACTGAAAGCAGGCAGCAGCAATACAGGATTTCCCTGTCCTCTGGTTTCGTAAATAACTTTGATTTGCGTTTCTTGCCAATTCCAGAGATATTCTTGAACTGCGGCGGGATAGTTGCCAGAACCTGATTTTGTTAAATTTGTAGTTTGAGTCATGGCTGTTTATTCTTTTAATTTGCTTCGGCTTGCTTGCTTAATTCACAAGCAAGTGCCTTATTTTTCATCATTTGAAAGATGTTGTAAAATCCGTTAGCGCGGGAAGGTGTCAGACTCACATTCAATCCAGTGTCTTGAATAAAATCTGGGGTAATGGTAACAATTTCAGCAGGCGTTAATCCGCTCAAACCTTCCACCAGCAAGCCAACTAATCCTTTGACTAACTGAGCGTCTGAATCGCCTTGATACAAAACTTTTCCGTCAGCCAAATTTGCAGTAACATAAACTTGCGACACGCAGCCAGAAACTTTGTTTTCCGGCAGTTTGTCGCTTTCGGGAAATGCTGGGAGTCGCTTGGCATACCACAGCAGTTGTTCGTAGCGCTGTTTCGGATCGGAATGTCGCTGAAAGCGCTGGACGATTTTAGCTAGGGCTGGGGGTAGCGCGGTGTTTGCGGACATGATTCACTCGTAGCGATTTACTTCGTTAATATTATACATTTAATTTTGCCGGCGGGTGCGATCGCCTGCTCATCTGCTCCCACGGTCGCCGTCTTCAGGTGAATCGGTTATTGTTATTGTAGTTAACGAGTTCGAGCGTTCAAAACAGAGGAAATATGGTATTTAGTGCGGTCAATCAAGATTGTGGTGGAATGTAGTGAATCTCCAAAAAATCTGGCTAAAATATCGAGTTTTTCAGGCAGTTGTATTCTTAGGATTTGGTTTGCTATTAACCATCGCCCTTTCGCTTTCTTTTGGTGCGGTGCCGATGAGTGCCGATCAATTGTGGCAAGCATTTCTGCACCGAGGTGATGCTGTCAATCAAACTATTTTGTGGGAATTGCGTTTGCCCAGAGTTGCGGCTGCGCTGACGGTTGGTGCGGCGTTAGGAATGTCGGGGGCGTTGCTGCAAGGTTTGCTCCGCAACGGTTTAGCCGATCCTTTTGTATTAGGAATTTCGGCGGGTGCGGGGTTGGTTGCGATTACCATGCTGACTTTGGGAATATTTCAAACTTGGGTGCCTTTGGCGGCTTGGATAGGTGCTATTTTAACTTCGATGCTGGTCTACTTTTTGGGAAAAACTAAAACGGGCATTTCTGTTGAACGTTTGGTTTTAGCTGGTGTGGCTGTGAGCTCTCTGTTTGGGGCAATACAAACTACACTGTTGCTGTTAGCTGAAGACAGCCGCTTGCAAGCTGCTTTGAATTGGTTAATCGGTAGTTTAAACGGTCGCGGTTGGTCGGATTTGCAGGTGGCTGCACCTTATATTTTGGCTGCTTTGCTGTTAGGATGTTTTTTGGGTCGATCGATAAATTTGCTGGCTTTGGGTGACGATTTAGCTGTTGGTTTGGGGGTTTCGCTGGTACGATCGCGCTTGTTGATTGGGGGTGTTGCTACTTTGCTAGCTGCGAGTGCTGTCAGCATCGGCGGATTGATTGGTTTTGTGGGATTGGTTGTGCCTCACGGGGTGCGTTTGTTGGTTGGTAATGATTATCGGTTTGTGTTGCCGCTGAGTGCGATCGGCGGTGCTTGGGTGTTGACTTTTGCTGATTTTTTGGCTCGTTTGGGTGCAGTAGAATTGCCTGTGGGTACGGTTACGGCTTTGTTGGGTTCTCCACTGTTTGTTTGGCTGCTTTATCGGCGTTCTAGTTATTAGTCATTAGTCATTAGTTATTAGTCATCAGTCATTAGTTATTAGTAACCAATGCCCCATGCCCAATGCCCCATGCCCCATGCCCATTCCCAATTACCCATTACCAAAATATAATGTCTTTAGAAATTCAAAATTTAACTGGTGGTTACGGCGAAGTTGCGATCGCCCACAACATCACTTTATCTTTGCAACCTGGTGAGTGGTTGAGTCTCATCGGTGCCAACGGTTCTGGTAAGTCTACTTTCTTGAAGTTAGTTAGCCGCATCCTAACTCCGCAGCAAGGAAGTGTGTTGCTTGACGGCAAAGCAATTCATACTGAACCTGCTGCAATTGTTGCTCAAAAATTAGCGATTTTGCCGCAGCAGCAAACAGTACCGGAAGGTTTGACAGTACGGCAATTAGTTAGTTTGGGGCGTTCTCCTCATCAGGGTTGGTGGCAGTGGGAATTGAGCAAGGAAGATGCAGAAAAGGTGGAGGTTGCTATCAGTCAGACTGGGATTGAGGAATTTCGCGATCGCCCCGTCGAACAACTCTCAGGAGGCGAACGCCAGCGCGCTTTTCTCGCCTTAGCTTTGGCTCAAAACCCGCAAGTTTTGCTGTTAGATGAACCTACTACTTATTTAGATATTTGCTATCAGTTGCAATTGTTAGAACTGCTTAATCAACTAAATATAAAACACAAATTGACGATTATTACGGTGCTGCATGAAATCAATTTAGCTGCTAGGTACAGTTCGCGGATTGCTATGTTAAATAAAGGAGAAGTTTTTTGTGTAGGAACTCCTGCACAAGTTTTAACTACTGATAATTTAGCTCAGATTTTTGGCGTAGAAGCTATCATTTTAGAAACTTCTGTAGGCTTGCAGATTTGTGCGATCGCTCCTGTTGTTCGCACTTAGTTTCGATCCCCCTAAATCCCCCTGGTTGTTGGGGAGTAGGGGTTGACTTTAAGAAGAATCTTGTTCCCCCCTCCGGCGGGGGGCTAGGGGGGATCGATTCCTAATCTTGACGAAAATACTTCGTTGCAGCCCGCACCCAAGGTAAAAACCCGGTTTCTTTGGTCGCAGTGCGTCCAGGACTGCAAATTTCCAGTAAACTATTGATATTTAAATCATTAAGCGCTCAAGTGCGATCGAACTTCCCGTCATATCGTTTCCGGTTGCATCGGTATGGTTCAAATGTCCAAACAGTCAACCGTCAACAGTCAACTGTCAACAATCATTTTTGAGTGCGATCGAACTTCCCGTCAGTTCTGTCTCAACCTGGTTTAAACTCGCTGTAAGTCCTGCCTAAACTATGTACAAAACTTTTTTTTCTCGTACCGCTATCCTGTTGCTGAGTTTAGCATTTACCGCTTGCTCCGCTGCCACTTCACCCCAAATTCAGCCATCAACTCCTGCTGGTTCGCCAGTTAATCAACCACAAACAACTAACAGCGAATCAGCACAAAAAGTTGTAGCTTTAACACCTTTAACCGCCGATATTATCCATCAACTCGATCCAACCAAACTTGTAGGAATTCCCGGCAGCGCATTAGTCAGCAGCAACCCCAAATTTACAGGGATTACCGCAGTCACTGCCGAACGCACCCCTCCGAATTTAGAAAAAATCATCGCATTGAAACCGGATTTGGTGGTAGGTGCGTCGGGGTTTCATGACCAAACAATGCAAAAATTGCAGCAGCTAGGAATAAAAACTTTACTCACTCAAGTTGATAGCTGGAAATCCCTAGAAGAGTTAACAACAACTTTAGCTAAATCCCTTAATACAAATCCCGAACCTCTGTTAAAACGCTACCAAACATTTTTAGCAGATATCCCAAATCAAAGCCCCGCCACTTTAGTTTTGGTGAGCAGACAACCGATTTTATCGCCGAATCAAAGCAGTTGGGCTGGAGATTTGCTGGGTAAGTTTAACGTGAAAAATGTCGCAGCCCAATTGCAAGGAGATAGCCCGGTGCGAGGCTACGTGACGCTTTCAGCGGAAAAGGTTTTAGAGGCTAATCCTGAATTTATCATTGTAGTCGATCGGGGAGAAGGAATTTTAGACCAATTTAAATCTGATTCATTTTGGAATCAACTCACAGCCACCAAAAATAATCGAGTTTACGTTTTTGACTACTATGGATTGGTCAACCCAGGTAGTATCGAAAAAATTGAGCAAGCAACTGCTCAACTTAAACAAGTTCTAGCTAAAAAGTAGAGACCCGATTTTGAGAGATACAAAATCTCTAGAAATCCTGCAACAAATTGACTACAATTTCTCTAAATGTGAGAAAGCTAAAGGCACTCAAAAGCGCGCAGCGATCGGAAACCGGGTTTTTAAGCCTGACTTCCAATGCTGTCTGACCGGCCTCAAGTCAGATCCAGAGGCGGCAAACCGCGCAACTGCCGCAGCGAGTTGATACACGCCTGGCAGTCGCAGCCAAACAGCGCCGCCGCCGCATCGCTTTCTTCTTCCGAAAAATCCAGCATCGCCACCCGTTCTTCACCCGGGCGCTGCCAAGTAATTCTCGGCTTAGAAGCCGCAGCAGCAGACTTGCCAGGAAGCCGCACGCAAGTCAGACGCTGAGTGTGGGGCGATCGCACGCAGCGGGGCGCATCACCCGATTGGCTTGGTGTTTCGGTAATTGGAGCGGGATTTGCGATCGCGCTCAAAGACATCAGAGATCCAAACAGCGTCGGACTTACAAGTAAAGTGAGGAGCAATCGATTCATTTGTCGTCCTTAAGAACTTCAACGTATACAGTAGCCGATTATCTGTTGCAATTCAACAAGGTTTTCGTCCGACATCAGTACGATTTGCCGTTATTAAGGCTTAAAAGCCGAATACTTGCCGCCCAAACCTTCCACAATCGTGCGCGTATTGGCAACCAACATCTTTGGATAAGTATCGCCTTCGCTTCCCGATTCTCCCAAACCGTCCGCAAACAAATCTCTGGGCGAAACTTTCACTTTTGATTCTCTAGCAACAGTTTCAATTAATTTGGGATTAACTGTTGTTTCTACAAAAATCGTTGGCACTCCCGAAGATCGGATCTCTTTCACTAAGGTAGCGATTCGTGCTGCTGCAGGCATTTCGTCCGTACTAACTCCTTCCAGAACACTTGCTACAGGAATTCCGTAGGCTTTTGAATAGTAACTCAAGGCATCGTGGGTGGTGACAAGCTTGCGATTGGGCGCTGGAATTGTAGAAATTTGCGATTTAATCCAGCTATCGAGGCGAGCGATTTCGCCAGTTATTTTTTGGGCGTTTCTATTGTAAACTGCTGCTTGATCGGGAACTACTTTGCTAAGCTGACTGCTAATTACTTTAGCCATTGCCATCCCGTTTTTAGCGTCGTGCCAAACATGAGGATCGGCAACTTTTTTACCTGCACCGTGGCTGTGTCCCCCGTGGCTGTGTCCCCCGTCTTCCGCCATTAACGGATTGGGAACTGCTTGTTCTGCTACAGCAACTTTCGGTGCTTTGTTGGAGCTTGCTTTAATCAATTTAATCAAACTTGGCTCAAAATCGTAGCCGTTGTAAAGAATTAGTTTTGCTCGATCGATCGAAGCGCGATCGGTCGGTTTTGGTTGGTAAACGTGAGGATCTGAACCCGCATCTACTAAGCAGTTGAGATCGATCGTACTGCCAGCTATTTCTTTAGTTAAACCGCAGATTATGCTGGAAGTTACGACGACTTGCGGGCGATTTTGGGCAATGTTTGCAGGTTCTATCCTAGTCTGCGAAGTTGTTGGCAATATGTTGCTCGATACTGCCGTCACTACTGTCATGCTAAATAGAGCAACTGTTTTGAGGTTAATTTTCCCGATCATTGTCAAACTCTCCTTTTTGTAGAATGATAATCATTATCATACGAAGGTATATGTTAAAGGTTTTAAACGTAGCTGTCAACTATCTAGGAATTTCTGCGACGATCTCAGAAATTGGCTTTCTCATAGGAAGTTTCAATTAAAGCGGGCATCCCTTGCCAATGAGTTAAGATTTGTTGCAATTTAAAAAAAGTTCGACCGCCAGTGATAGCAAATTCATCCAATGCGGGTAAACTGATTTCAGCAAGGACAACTCAAAGCAGCGAACAAGTTTACCTTAAAAACCAGGTGGGGAGTGATGAGTACAGTTTTAGTGGTGGAAGATTCCCGCAGCCAGCGCGAGTGCATTTCACATCAGTTGAGATGCAGCGGATTGAATGTAATTCAGGCGTCTGACGGTGTGGAAGCGCTGGATAAAATTGAGAAAAATTGTCCTGATTTAGTATTATTAGATGTCATAATGCCCCGTCTCGACGGCTACGGGGTTTGTCGTTTAATTAAAGCTAATCCCGAAACTCGGAACATACCGGTGGTATTTTTAACCGGCAAGGGACAGCAGTTAGCTTTATTTTCGAGGGCGATCGATCGCGCCGAGGCTTATGTTAGCAAACCTTGGCAGCCGAGGGAACTTTTGGCAACGATCAAAAAAGTTTTGCTCAATGCCAATATTAAGTTCGATCGAGCTTCAGCCGACGCTTGGACAGAATACGGAATTTTAAACTTAAGTACAGTCGAACTGTATCAAAGCCATGCCGATGCTTGGACAAAATACAGCTCCCAAATTATTAAATTGTACGATTCCAGCTTAGCAGCTTTCGAGCAAGCTTTGGCCATTGAACCGAGTCACTCGAATGCAAACAAGTATCGCAACCGAGTCCAGACAATCCGGGCAATTTTGCTGAAAAAATTAGAGCAAACTAAACCTTGCAAAGTCTGTGATTATTATTACGGTAAGGATGGCATCAATTGTGCGGTGCATCCTGCTGGCCGCCCTCAAGAACTGTGTCGCGATTGGGAATTTAATTAAACTAAAATGAAAACAAATAACCGCGCTAACTTAGAAAAGCTGCTGCAAGAAAGAAACGAATATCCCGAAAGAATGGCGGAAATTGATGAAAAAATAAATTCAACTTTTCGCAAAAATTACGCAATTTTAGTAATGGATATGTCGGGATTTTCGCGCACTACACTCCGCTACGGAATTATTCATTTTTTGGCAATGATTCACCGGATGCACGGAATTGTCAAACCGATAATTTCCGAATACGGTGGCACTGTAGTTAAGGAGGAAGCAGACAATATTTTTGCAGTTTTTGCCGATGTAAAATCAGCGGTGGAAGCTGCGATCGACTCTTTGAAACACACGGCGGCTGTCAACACGACACTGCCGCCGGAAATGGATATTTACCTCTGCATTGGTATTGGCTGTGGCGATGTTTTGATGCTGGAAGGAGAAGATATGTACGGATCGGAATTTAATCTGGCATCCAAGCTGGGAGAGGATTTGGCGGAACGGGGAGAGATTTTGCTCACCTCAGCAGCCTTTGAAAAGTTGGAAGGTGACAAGCAAGATTGGCAAAAAGTGGAACTTTCGGTTTCAGGTTTGGAATTGGTGGCGTACAAGCGGCTGTAATCGGGTGAATTTCTGTTGTCTTCTCGTTCTTCGCCCTGCTGGAAAATGAGACATGACCCAGCCCAAAAACGGATACCAGCCACCGACTTAAGTCGTGGAAAGATAAAAATTTTAGACCCTAGTTCAATATCCCAGATTGCATCTGTGGGGTAAATCTAAAATCTAAAATCTAAAATCTAAAATCGACTGACTTGCCCCAGCCTTGACTAGAAACCCGGTTTCTTCGCAGATATCGGGCGACTCAGCCATTTTGGTAGAAACCGGGTTGATGAGGCTATATTCTTAGAGAATATCGAATTAAAATAAAATTTAAAATCTGATGATTGAGGAACACAAAACTTGGCAATCTATTAATTTATCCGCTATTCGACAGCGGCTGGCTTGGCTGCAGCAACAGCCAGACAAAGTTATTTTTTGCAAAGAGTCGGGTGTTCACTATGTTGCAGTCACAAAAGATCGATCGCGCATTAAGCTATCTTTAGTAGAAAAAGTAAATCGGCAAACAGATTTACTGCAATCTATTTTCGATTTCAACAATCCTTTACATCTAGTGTCTGAATATACTCAGGCGATGATGTTGGGTTTAGTGTGGCAAAGCCAACCTCAAAGAATCTACATAGCTGGATTTGGCGGCGGCAGAATTCCCTTAGTTTTGCACCACTATTTGCCGGAAACTGTTATAGAATGTGCGGATGTAGACCCGATCGCGATCGAAGCAGCTACACAGTGTTTTGGGGTGCAGTTGGACGCTCGGCTGACGGTAGCAATTCAAGACGGCAGAGAGTATCTGGAACAGCAAAATCCCGATATGCAGTACGATATCATCATGACGGACGTATTTTTTGGCAACGGCTACTTTCCGCACAGGCTGGCCACCAAAGAATTTTATCAACTCTGCGAAAAACGCTTGTCAACAGCAGGAGTTGTGCTGGTAAATCTGCTGCAAAGAGATGAGTTTTATGCGGAAAAAATCAAGACTTTTCAAAGCGTGTTTTCTCAGGTGTGCGTGTGTCCTTGGAAGGACATTAACAGCGTTTTGATTGGTAGCAACAGCCAGATTTTGGAGAAAGATGAGATTGTTGCTAAGGCAAAATATTTGCAAGATAGTCATCAATTTTCCTTTCCATTAACAGACAGGGCGCTTGAGGTAAAAGTAGGTAGAGAGTTGGCAGAGGCTGTACCTACTTTAGACAAAGCTCAAATTTTTTATGACGATTCGCCGCCCGCTGGTTATTTTGATTGCTGGTTATTCTGATATTTATAATAAGTCCGGGTTTACTCTTTTTTGTGGAACAGGCATCTTGCCTGTTGCTGATTCGCAGTTGAGCTCACCGAGGGATTGAAAGAGACTGTGGGATGAATTTGCCCTCAGAGTGCGATCGGATATAGCCACCTACAATAGGGCAACTGAGGACACGGCATTGGCGTTTCCCTACCTCAAGATAATCAATCTTCCTCGATAAGAGATATAACCATCGCCCGATTAATTTTCGGGAAACCTCACCGCGTCGTCTCCTGACTGTAGGTAATATCAATTCCGATGCCACCGGATTTGATATAACTCCTATTTCATATATTCAACCATCTGCTGTTCCAGCTTAGCCAACAATGTATCAACATCTGTTGCGGCTTCCTCAAAACAAACAGGAGGTTCAGGCTTAGATTCAAAAAAAATTAACTTAATTTGACCTTCCCCGATCGCCAAAATCGCCACTTCTGTCTCAGGCTTGTGAGCGTTCAACACACCTACAACTTCCTGAATATGGCTTCTCACTTGACGGTTCAACTCCTCAACCGCCTCTTTCTTACAATACACAAAACGCGCAGTTTCTGCAATATCAATTGCTAAAATCTCCTCGCTTTCTTCTCCCCTTTCCAGAAATAGTCCCCAAGCCAAAGCCGCCAATTCATTTTGATTAGCTTTCACGAATTTATCTAATTTGCGGCTCCAGCTATTTTCGTTGGGTTTGGACTCAGGGCTATCAAATAGAAACATTTTCTCTTCTTGTTTGTATAAACTAATATTTTACAGTCAGCAGTCAGTAGTCAGTTGGCAGTTGGCAGTTGGCAGTTAACTGTTGTCATTAGTTACCCATGCCCAATGCCCCATCCCCAATTCCCAATTCCTAATTAGCAATTACCCACAACCGCTGCGTTTCTATCTTATACCAGATTGCACGCGCCAGAGCGCCGCATAAATTCCGTCCTGTTCGATCAGTTGTTCGTGCTGCCCCGATTCTACCACCAGCCCCTCTTCCATGACACAAATGCAATCGGCATTGCGGACTGTAGAAAGACGGTGGGCGATCGCAATTGTAGTGCGATTCTTGGTAATTCGTTCGAGCGATCGCTGAATTGCCGCCTCAGTCTCGTTATCCACCGCTGAAGTAGCTTCGTCAAGGATCAAAATCGGCGGATTCTTCAAAACAGCCCTCGCAATTGCAATTCGCTGCCGCTGACCCCCCGACAATTTCTGACCGCGTTCCCCTACAATAGTGTTGTAACCGTCCGGCAATTGTACGATAAACTCGTGAGCCTCCGCAATTTTCGCAGCATTTACTATCTCTCGATTGTTAGCCTCAAAACTGCCGTAAGCAATATTTTCTGCCACCGTACCGTGAAACAAAAACACATCTTGACTCACCAATCCGATCGCTCTCCGCAAATCTTTTAAATTCAGGCTATTTAATTCTATACCGTCGAGATAAATATTGCCGTACTGTACCTCGTACAGCCTCAATATTAGTTTCACCAGCGTACTTTTTCCCGAACCAGTAGCCCCAACAATCGCAGTAGTTTTCCCCGCCGGCAGAGTCAGGGAAAAATACTGCAAAATCGGTTTTCTTTGATTGTAAGAAAAGGTAACATTTTTAAATTCCAACTCACCCTTAATCGAACTAACTGGCCGCCGAATATCACCCGTGCGAATTGCGATCGGAGTATCCAACAAATTCATCACCCGATTAGTAGAAGCCATTGCGCGCTGGTATTGATCCAGAGTATTTCCCAGGCGAGTCAGCGGCCACAGCAACCGCTGGGTCAAGAACACCAAAACGCTGTAAGTTCCCACAGACAACCGGCCCGCCACCACCTCCAAACCGCCCAGAAATAGCGTTGCAATAAACCCCAAGAAAATCACCACCCGAATCAGCGG
Source organism: Microcoleus sp. B5-D4 (assembly GCF_036705145.1). Classification (NCBI taxonomy): domain Bacteria; kingdom Bacillati; phylum Cyanobacteriota; class Cyanophyceae; order Oscillatoriales; family Microcoleaceae; genus Microcoleus; species Microcoleus sp. B5-D4. The sequence continues at coordinate 88,481 of NZ_JAUBTV010000021.1, forward strand.
AATAAAAGCAGCAGAAAGTACGATCGCCCGTCGGTTGCTTTGGCGGTAAGCTTGGCTTTGTGCTTCGATGCGCTGAATTTCATAATCTTCGGAAGTAAAACTTTTAATAGTAGTAATTCCCATCAAATTATTCGACAGTTGCCCGTTCAGAAAACTCACCTTTTCCCGCACATCAGCATAGAAAGGAGCAAGGCGATTTTGAAAGGCGATCGAACCCCAAATAATAAAAGGGATGGGCAGCATTGACAACCCAGCAACACCAGGAGATGCAGCAAAAAAAGCCGCGCCAATCACAACAACCGTTGTAATTACCTGAATCACCTCATTAGCGCCGTCGTCCAAAAAACGTTCAAGTTGATTGATATCATCATTGAGAATAGAAATCAAACCACCCGTGCTGCGTTCTTCAAAATAAGCTAATTCTAATTCCTGCAAATGGCTGTAAGCTTCCAGACGCAAATCATGTTCAATATCCTGAGCCAAATTGCGCCACAAATAATCATAAGCATATTCAAAAACAGATTCCAACGTCCAAACAACCGCGCTCAAAAGAGTGATAATTGCCAGTTGCCAAAAGACATCTTTTATGCCCCACTGAGCGAGGATAGAATCTTGCTGTTTCACCACCACATCAACGGCAATACCGATTAATGCTGGCGGTGCTAAATCGAAGAATTTATTCAGCAGCGAACAGATACTTGCCAGCCAAGCTTTCATGCGGTAGCGGCGTCCGTACTTCAGCAGCCGCTTTAGCGGATGGACAGGTTTTGATGGATGTGGTGATACTTGAGAATCATTCATAGGGCATGGGGCATCGGAAATAGGGCTGAGAATTAAAAATTAAACAAGAGTAAGGTGCGCGCGGATCACCCTACTAATTTTTAATTCTCCAATCCCCCGTTCCTAGGCTTTAAACGTTAACACTGGCTTCACTCTAACAATTCTAGATTTTAAAGCAACAAAAAATTAAACGCTACCAAAATATACTTTGGTGTCCTACCGGACGGGTGGCGGCTATTTTTCCGATTTTCGGAGAGAAACTCTGCACTCCGACGAAGCTTGCTAGCGAAAATCGGAAAAATCCCGCTGGAAAAAAGATATCCTTGACAAAGGCGCGAACTGAGGCAGCACCAGCGGAGGGGTAACACCCTCTGAAATCTCGTGTAAGAGATAGCGCCGCAACCTAAAATTAGATTTTAGATTTTAGATTTTAGATTTTAGATTGGACGAGCTCGCGCACCAGCTCCTTACTCTTCAAAAAGCCATGACGAATGAAGCCACTCGTGATACTTGCGATCATATTCTATATCTTCTCAAATCCTTTACTCGTACTCTTCCTCAGTTTCATCTTGTTCGCAGGTCAACGTCAACTCTTTAACCGTCAACTCTTTAACCAGCTCCCTAAACAACAACTTGACTGCTTTGGCCGCCACACGCGATCGCACTAACCGCACCGGACGACCACTCAACTTTTCAGCATCCAGGATTGCGCCAAGCCGATCGCCAATGTCGTTGTGAAGCCGAGCCCGAGCTGGTTCAATTCTGGTAAAAATCCACTGCCACAAAGCACGCCGGCACAAATCACTACCACCACTAACCTTCGACTTTTGCAAATCACCGCTGGACTCTTGAGACGGCGCATAGCCCAAAGCCTTGCAAAATCGCCGAAGTGACAAATGCCGCTTGGTAGGTTTGCCAGAATTACGCCCTTTACGAATCTTCACATCTGGTTTGCCATCAAAAAGATAATTTTCAAATGGGTATATTTGCGACAATAACAAAGCTTCAACACGACGACCAAACCCAAACCGGGCAAAAACTTTACGGTACGGTAAAAACTGCGGCTCGCTCACTAATTTAGAAAGCTCAAATTCAAGCACCATCTCCTCACGCTGAATATCGCAAATACGCGCAGCATGACGCCGAAGTTCGTCAGTAATTCCCAGTCCAATCGACCTTTCCAACATCAAATCGTACTTTATAGACTGTCGCTCCCCGCACAGCCACCCCCACAACAAAGGAACTTTTTCACCCAATCGAACCGATCGCACCAGGGCAACTTCTGGAAACTGCCACGCTAAATCTTGGCGAGCACGGTTAATGATAGGTGACTGCACACGATTCAAGTGACTGAGACGAAGTACCAATCGGCGAATTTCGACAATCATTTGCGATCGCACTTGAACAAACCGACGAGGAACTTCAAGAAAATCCCAACCATAAATCGCCAGAGCCAAAGCATCAGCGTCATCATCTTTATCAGGCAATCCGAGGTGATGCTCGCGAAATGAACGAAGTTCTTTATGACCAACAAGCCGAACTTCTACACCGGCACGAGCAAGCTGAGTTCCCCAAAGCCGAGAGTAATTCACCCCCGTCGGCTCCATCACTGCGATCGTGTTATCTGTATCACCACCAATCAATGCTAGTAATCCAGCAATTCCAAAAGCTGTAGCATCAAACTTATGAAAGTCACAATCATAATAAAATTGTCGAGGTTCAGTTGGTTTTTCTAGCAAAAGGCAAGCAGAAACTGAGGCCTTGCTGATGTCAAGTCCAATAATTTGCATTCAATTTTTACAAGTGATATTTTCCAAATCCCCATAGCAAAGCTTATGAATCACCCAAAGGCCAGAAGCCTAATTCACTCTTAAAGCTATAAATTGCAGGGAAAAATTGCAATCAATCAAGTAGTAACCGAGCTTATGAAGCCAGAAAAGCCATTACAGCTTGTTTCATTTTTAAAACCCTAAGTTACATACCGATTAATTGACGGATGATTTGGACTCAATCCGCTACCCCTCCCATTTTTAAGGGGGAGTTTCGGCTGCTGAGTTAAGCAGCCATCGTCAGGCGATTTAAAAACAACATCCAAATCTGTCAAAATTACTTGTTGCTCTAAAGTATATTCAACATCAACAGCCTGTTCGTCCGATCGCACATCAGAGCACTCTGGCTCTTGGTCATTAGATAAGTCATCTGATTCACCAATTAAATGCTCAAGATACTCTGATACAGACATTCCAGCAGCCAAGGCTTTTTCTTGCAACAACTTATAAGCTTTGCCTTTGATACGAACTTGCTTGGCTCTATCTTCTGGATTTTCGTCTAATGTTTCCTGAATTTTGGCGGCAGTAATTTGGTGAACAGGAATAGATTCAACAACCTCAGACCATTTTTCAGTCAATTGACAATTCCCATAGGAATCAACTTTTGCAAACTTCCACAAAGGCATAGCTTGAGCTACAGAAGTAGGGAGAGTCTGAAAATTGGACTTAATCAAGTGCATGCAAACTTTGGCAGCTTTGATGATTGTCTGACAATAAAAAGGCGAGCGACCTAAAGCATTTTTGCAGTAATCAGCAAAATCCTTATAGGTATGCTTATACAACCGATAACGACGCACAGCATCAAGCATGATTCCTTGTCGCACGTAGTCGAGAAAGCTGCGTTTAATGCGCTGCGTGAGAATTAAAATATCGTTGTGGGGTGCTTGGTCAAGAATTTCGTTCTCGAATTCCAGAAGCGGTTGAAATTCCGCCTCTGGAGGTTCGCACCACTCGTCTGAAAAATCAGGTTTTAGAGTGAGTTGCATTGTTTTAAAAATCGTCGCTTAGTTTGCTTGTCACCACTTCAACTTCTGCGACCGACGCTGCATTTAACAGCAGCTCTTTATCAAAAGTTAAGCGAGATTGCATCAGGTCAATCCCCAAAGCTTTTAACAATAATTTCAAATCATTGTAATGCGAAGTTGCGCGCTCTATGTCGTCGGTAATGCGTTTTAGAGTGTAGGCTTTTTGCGTGATTTGATTGTCGAACGCGAATGCATTATCTGCCAAACGATTTTGAGCGTCTAACTCTGCCAATAATTTATCTAACTGTTGCTTTAGCGCTTCATAACCCTCTGACAAGGAATCTACATCGCTACTAACTTCAAGTTTTCCATCTCGTTCGGTTCTGTCCCATCGGTCTTTTTTATAAACCGGAATTGTAATTGATAGATGAGTTGCCATGATTTTAATTTTGGGTAAGTGGGGAGAAAGCGATCGCCTTTGTTCCTTGATTCAAAAGCGATCGCACAAAAAAGCAAGATAGCAAGCTAGATGGAAGTGAAAATCAAAACACAGCATCACCTCCCGGAGGCGAACGAGCGCCGCAAACACCCTCAACCAAACGCCGCTTGCAACGAAGTACAAGAGGTTGACCACTAGGAGAAGTAAAAACAATAATGCTGCCATTACAAACAGTTGCAGGGACAAAACCGCAAGGACAGCGCTTTACATCCTCAGCTTGAGGCAGCCAATACCACTCCTCCGGGCAAGGAGCCCAATAAATCATTGAATCCAAGGAAATTTCCAAAGGCTCAAGATTTTCGGCATCCCAAGCAGCCATCGCCTGATAAAAGTCATCGAGGCAATCAAAATCATCAGGGTCTGGCGGCTCGTCCGTTGATTCCACTTCAAAATCAAAAAGGCTCAGTTGCCCGTCGGCATCGGATTGATAGTGGATTTCAAGTTGAGATGGAAAGTAGCGAGCCAAAAATCTATCAGAAAAAGTGACACCGGGGGAAGTTTCAGCCGCTGGTGCAATCGGCTCCTGGACTGAATCAATTTGTACGCCGGGGGAAGTTTCGGGCGCTGGTACGATCGGCGGCTCCTGGACTTGAACTTCGATCGTCGATGGTGTCAATTGGTTCACAACGGGTTCAAGCAGCGTCAAACAATCACGTCCTACAAAAGCCCAGTAAACACCAGAAGGCTCGTAACGACGATCGAATTCAACCTGCGCTGTGCAGCGCGTACCGCCACGCATAACTCGCCCAGTCATTCCAGAAAACAAACCAGAATTTATACGAACGCGATCGTTACGAACTAAAAAAGGTGAAGTTTCGGCCGCTGGTGCGATCGGCTTCTGGACTCGATCAGCTTCGACACCGGGAAAAGTTTCCAAGAGTGCCAAAAGCGGGAGTTTGACCCCTACCAAAGCATCCATCCAAGTTTGGCGGCAACGCCGATCGCCCGACGGGACAATATTGAGCTCGCGGGCGATCGCTTTGAGCTGACCAAAGGTATTGTGTTCTAGCTGTGTAGCAGTATAGGTGTACATAGTTTGAGGGAAAGGGCTTGAAGGTTAACGCAAGCCCAGCGCCAAAGTTACAGGGTATTGCACTACAATAACTTATATGATACATTGCATTACAATAGACTGTCAAGACATTGCATGACAAAATCAAGAGGTAGTTTGCATGACAATTAAAACAGATGTCCAAAACCAAACACGGCTTACACGGGGAAAACAAGTCAGTACAGTTGACAGTTCGGATTACACCAACAGCCCGCAAAATACTACAAGCACTAAGAGAGACGATACAGGCAGCCAGCGACAGCGATGCTCTAGAGCAACTGTTGCGAGGACAAATTCCGCCATTATCTCCATCTCGGTTAGTGGGAAACTTGCACGTCAACTGAGCAAAAGTCTTGAATCTCAGTTGACAGAATCAATATCCGAACATGAAATATCAATTAATCGCACTGCTAAGTACGAACAAAAAATCGCTGAATTAAAAGAGGAACTGGAAAGTCTCAAACAACTTATTGAACAGCTCGACCAAGCAGAACATGAAACAGAAGAGGTAGAAGTTGAAAAATTAGAATAAATCAGGAAAGCTAGCTCTAACAAGGGCTAGCTTTTACTTTGCAAAATATCATCAACAATCAACCAACCCCCGCACCACCGGGGTTCTCTGAAACTATTAGTCGCCGAGTGGGACAACGGCAGCTTTCCCTAACTCAAACTACAAATGCAAAAATATCAAAAACTCTGTAACCAAGACTGCAAGTAGATTTGACTGATACGCCCAGGAAGCTGCAATCAGTAGCAATCAAAAAAAGAAGCTGGCGACACCTGCCTTTGAGTGGTGCGACTGGGGGCGGAGAGCAAGCCCATAAACCGTAAGAATATCGGGATGCCATCACCGGCTCACAGGTGAT